>JAFEBB010000013.1 GCA_018266075.1 Deltaproteobacteria bacterium
CGCTCGGCTACAGTCACTCTCTGTCAACACCGCTTACCCGGACAGGCTCCTAGCGGTAGATGCGGAGCCTCTGCTCCACAATCCGCGACATCACGAGCCAGTACGCGCTCGAGGCGAGATAGACCGCCGGCAACGTGGGCAGGACCAGAAGCGACCGCAGCATGATGAGTTCCCTCCGCGCGAGCAGTGGTATCGCGCGGCTCGACGACGCCTCAACGGCGCGGCCGTGAAATCGTCGTGTCGCTGACCGAGGGACGGCGCTTCATCCAGAACCATTCACTCCGCGCGTCCGAAGATCGGCGAAAAGGTTGACCCTGAATGCTCGTTCAGGCAGCATTCTCGCAACTGAACGCTTGAGGAGGGACCCGTGGACGAGCTCACCGAACGGCAGCGCGCAATCCTCAACTTCATCACCCGCGCCACCGAGGAGCGCGGCTTCCCGCCGACGATTCGTGAGATCGGCGAGGAGATGGGCATCGCGTCCACCAACGGCGTGAACGACCACCTCAAGGCCCTCGAGCGCAAGGGCTTCCTCCAGCGCACCGAGCAGACCTCGCGCTCCCTCGTGCCCACCAAGCGCGCGCGCATGGTGCTCGGCCTGGGCAAGCCGGCCGCCGCCGGCAGCTCGATGGTCACCATCCCCGTGCTGGGCAAGGTCGCCGCCGGCGCCCCGCTGCTGGCCGTGGAGCAGGCGGAAGACACGGTCACCATCGACTCGTTCCTGCTCGGCGGCGGCGGCAAGGAAGTGTTCGCCCTGCGCGTGAAGGGCGAGTCGATGATCGGCGACGGCATCTTCGACGGCGACTTCCTCTTCGTGCGCAAGAGCTCGTCCGCGCGCTCGGGCGAGATCGTGGTGGCCCTCATCGAGGACGAGGCCACCTGCAAGCGCTACTACCCCGAGGGCGACACCATCCGGTTCCAGCCCGCCAACCCGAAGATGGTGCCCATCTACGTCCGCAAGCAGGACTTCCGGCAGACGATGATCCTGGGCGTGGTCGTCGGCGTGTATCGCCAGCTTCGGGGCTGAACAGAAGTTTACACTTGTGGTGGGATGTCACTTTGCGGATTGTGCGCCCCTCTTCCGGAGGGCTCCGTGCTCCGCATCGTGATTCTGCAACTCGCTTTGTCCCAGACGCCGCCCGCACCGGCCACCCCTCCCCCGGCCCCGACGCCCAGCGCCGAAGAGAGCGCCGCCAAGGCCGCCGACGCCGCCCAGAAGGCCGCCGAGGCTGCGCAGCGCGCCGCCGAAGCCGCCCAGAAGGCCGCCGATGCCGCGGCCGCCACGCAGAAGGCGCCGCCCATTCCTGTCATGACGGCGGCTGTTCCCGCGGCTGAAATCTCGCCCTGGAGCGCGACGGCAGGGCTGGGCTTCATCTCGCTCACCGGCAACACCCGGAGCGTGACCGCCAGCGCCACCGCCGCCGCGGCGTACACGCGTGGTGATTGGGTGTTCAGTGGGAAGATGGCGGGCGTCTACGGCACCAGCCGCATCGCCCCGGATGAGCCCAGCCAGGTGCTCGCGCTCGCGGGCCTGCTCCAGCTCCGCGTGGACCGGAAGTTCACCGACCTCGTGGCGGCGTACGTGCTCTCGGGCGTGGAGACGAACCACGTGAAGAGCCTCGAGTACAACGCCTACGGCGAAGCGGGCGTGAGCTTGTTCTGGATCAACACCAAGAAGGACGACGGCTCGCAGACGTACCTGCGCACCGACCTCGGCCTCCGCGCGGGCGAGGAAGTGCAGTTCCAGTACTACCCGGTGCCCATGGATGTGCCGGACATCACCCTGGTGGCGCCGCGGCTCGGCGCCGAGTTCCGCTATGGGCTCACCAAGGACCTGCTCTTCGTCCAGACGGCGGACGTGATGACCAACATCGCCGGCACGTCGCAGACGCTGGTGAACTCGCTCTCCAAGGTCAGCGCGCGGCTGGTGGGCGGTTTGGCCATCGGCGCGAGCTTCGGCGTGGCGTACAACTCGGCGCCGCCGCAGGGCAAGGTCCCCACGGATACGACGCTGGCCCTCAACCTCGACTACTCGCTCTAAGCCATGGCCAATCCCGCTCCGCACGGTTTCCGCTTCTTCCGCGCCGGCGGCGTGGACCAGGTGCAGCTCCGCAACGGGGCCGACGTGGCCGCGCTGCCGCAGCTCGATCAGAAGCTCTGGATGGCGCTGTCGCTGCCCACGCGCGGGCTGGAGTTCGATCCGCGCACCGCGGACCTCATCGACACCGACAAGGACGGCCGCATCCGTCCGCCGGAGCTGCTCGCGGCGATCGAGTGGTCGAAGAAGACGTTCAAGAGCCTAGACACGCTGCTCAAGAGCGCCGACTCGGTGCCGCTCGCGAACATCGCCGACGCGGATGTGCTGGCCGGCGCCAAGCGGATTCTGACGAGCCTCAAGAAGCCCGACGCCACCGCCATCGCGCTCTCCGACGTGAGCGACACCGCGAAGATCTTCGCGGAGACCACCTTCAACGGCGACGGCGTGGTGCCCGCGGACGCCGCCAGCGACGCTGCGACCAAGAAGGCCATCGAGGACGTGATGGCCGTGATGGGCTCGACGCCCGACCGCAGCGGCAAGCCCGGCGTGGACCAGGCACGCGTGGACGCGTTCTTCGAGGAAGCGAAGGCGCTCGATGCCTGGAACAAGAAGCTCGACTCGGACGCTTCGCTGGCGCCGCTCGGCGCCGAGGGCATGGCCCAGGCCGCCGCGGCGGTGCGCGAGGTGAAGGCCAAGATCGACGACTACTTCGCGCGCTGCGCGATGGTCACGTTCGATCCCCGCTCGGCCGGGCCGCTGAATCGCGACGAGAAGGACTACGCCGCGCTCGCGCCGACGGAGCTCTCGACGAGCTCGCCGGAGCTGGCCGCGCTGCCGCTCGCGAAGATCGAGGCGGGCAAGAGCCTGTCCTTGCGTTCAGGTCTCAATCCCGCCTGGCAGTCGCGCATCGTGGCCATGGCCGACAAGGCCTCGGGGCCGTTGATCCAGAAGGCCGTGGCGCTCACCCAGGCCGACTGGGACAACACGCAAGCTAAACTTTCCGGTTACATCGCGTGGGAGGCGTCGAAGCCTCAGACCAAGGTGGAGAAGCTCGGCCTGCCCCGCCTGCGCGAGCTGCTCTCGACCGGCGCCAAGGCCAAGATCGACGCGCTCATCACGCAGGACAAGGCGCTCGAGAAGGAGGTGGCGCAGCTCGAGGCCGTGGAGCGGCTGGTCCGCTACCAGCGCGACTTGTTTTCGCTGCTCACGAACTCGGTGAACTTCGCCGACTTCTACGGCAAGCGCGGTGCGCTCTTCCAGGCGGGCACGCTGTACCTCGACGCGCGCAGCTGCGACCTGTGCATCGAGGTCACCGACGCGGCGGCGCATGCGTCGCTGGCGTCGCTCTCGGCGGCGTACCTGGCGTACTGCGACCTCACGCGGCCGAATGAGCCGAAGAAGACCGTGGTGGCCGTGTTCACCGACGGCGACTCGGACAACCTGCTCGCGGGCCGCAACGGTGTCTTCTACGACCGCAAGGGCCGCGACTGGCACGCGACGATCACCAAGATCGTCGCGAATCCGATCAGCATCCGTGAGGCGTTCTGGCTGCCCTACAAGAAGCTGGTGCGCGCCATCGAGGAGCAGATCGCCAAGCGCGCGCAGAGCGCCGAAGCGGAGTCGAGCGCCGAGATGGCCGCGGGCGCGACCGCGGTGGCCAACGTCGATAAGGCGCCGCCCAAGAAGGAGAAGGAAGAGCCGCGCAAGCTCGACCTCGGCACCATCGCGCTCATCGGCACGGCCATCGGCGGCATCAGCGCGCTCATGGGCGGCTTCCTGACGGCGCTCTTCGGCATGGGGCTCTGGATGCCGGTGGGCGTGGCCGGCGTGGTGTTGCTCATCTCCGGGCCGTCGATGCTGCTCGCCTACCTCAAGCTGCGTCAGCGCAACCTGGGCCCGCTGCTCGACGCCAACGGCTGGGCCATCAACACCCGCGCCAAATTGAACGTGCCGTTCGGCGCGGCGCTCACGGGCGTGGCGCGGCTGCCGGCCGGCTCGACGCGCTCGCTCGACGATCCGTTCGCCGAGAAGAAGCGGCCGTGGCGGTTCTACATCACCACGTTGGTGCTGCTGGTGCTCACGTACATGTGGTTCATCGGCAAGCTCGACGGCTATCTGCCCGCGCCGGTTCGCAACGCGACCGTGTTTCCGCCGAAGCCGGTGGCCACGGCGCCGGTCGAGCCCGCGGCGCCGAAGTAGACCTGCGTTCAGTAGTCGAGGACGGCGAAGACCTTGTCGGCCCCGAGCCGCGCCTTGCCGGGCAGGCCGGTGAGCTCGACGAGGAACGCGTACTCGAGCAGCGTGGCGCCCCGGCGCGAGACCAGGCGACCCGCGGCCTCGGCGGTGCCGCCCGTGGCCAACAGGTCGTCCACGATGATCACCCGCTCGCCCTGAGCCAGCGCGTCGGTGTGCATCTCGAGGGAGTCGGTGCCGTACTCGAGGGCGTAGCTCTCGCGGTCGACCTCGGCCGGGAGCTTGCCCGGCTTGCGCACGATGATGAGCCCTGCGCCGAGTGCGTACGCGAGCGGCGCACCGATGAGGTAGCCGCGCGACTCGATGGCGACGATCTTGTCGATCTTCTTTCCGCGATAGCGGTCCACGAAGACGTCGACCATCGATCGGAAGTGCGGTCCGTCGGCGAGGAGCGGGGTGATGTCGCGGAAGAGGATGCCCTTGCGCGGAAAGTCGGGGACGGCGCGGATCTTCTCTCGGAGGACGGCGGTCATGGGCGGCATGGTCGGCAAGACAGGGTTCGCAAGTCAACCCAAGTCTCTAGAGACCAGGCTCGAGCACGAAGTCGGAAGGCAAGCACGGCGGTTGTGGCCGCGCACGGTGCCCTGGGTGCGAAGGAGACGCAGCAGTCGATACGCGGTGGGACGGTTCACAGAACGCATCCACGTTCGCCGAGCGGGTTCACATCAGTTCAATTTTTTTTGGATTTCTGCGGAGAGGGAGGCGTCCTCCGTAGGCGTTCGACTCGCTGCGCTCGCAGATGGGCCCTTCGCGAGGGTAAACCGAAGTGACGAAGAGGCTCGGTTTGGCTTCTTGGGGAGAAATGCTGCGGGTTCTGCGCAGCAGTTCTTCATTCCCTCAAAAGCCGCTTGAACGTGAAGCGCGCATCCGTCGCTGCAATGAGACTCGCTTCGTCACGTCGAGCGAAGCGAGTCGTGCGCCTACGGAGGAAACCTCCGAGCGAGGGACCGAGGTCCTCTCCAGATTCTCAAAAAAATTTGAACTGACGTGAACCCGCTCGGCGAACGTGGATGCGTTCTGTGAACCGTTCCACCGCGACGACCCAAAGCGCTTCGAGCCGCACGCTGGGTATCGTGCGCGGCCACAACCGCCGTGCTCGTCTGCCGAGACCGCGCTCGTACACAGGCGGGGGTCGTTTGGCTGCGGTCAAATCGACTATGTTGCGCCGCCATGAACCGCACGATCGCCTTTTCCCTGCTCGTCGCCGCGCTGCTCGCGGGCTGCTCCGGCAAGTCCACGAACGCCACCGACGCCGGCGCGCAACTCCCGCCCGTCGCCGCGAGCCAGGGCTGCCAGCCGCTGCTCGCCTCGGGCGACGCCGGTGTGGATTGCCTCCTGCCCTACCCGTCGGACTTCTTCCGCGTGGCCGACGCCACCCTGCCCAGCGGCTTCCGCCTCGACACCTCCAACGCCGGCCCAGTCACCAAGAAGCCGCTCAACACCGACGTGAACCTCTACTTCCACATCGACGGCGCGTCGGAGATCCCGTCGATCGTGACCATGTTCCCCGAGGCCGTCTCGAAGACCGGCTTCGTGGGCCTGCTCGACGACCCGTCGCTCTCGACCCAGCCCTCGAGCAACGTGCTCTTCATCGAAGCCGCAACCGGAAACCTGATCCCGCACTTCGTGGACCTGGATCCGCACGCGAGCGATCCCACGCGGCAGGCCATCGTCATCCACGCGCTCGTGCCGCTCACCCCTGGCGGCCGCTACGTCATCGCCGTCCACGGCGTGAAGCACCCGGACGGCTCGCTGGTGTCGACGCCGCTCGGCTTCGCGCGCCTGCGCGATGGCACCGGCAGCGAGGACAGCGTGCTCGCGCCGCTCCAGAAGCACTTCACCAACGACGTTCTGCCGGTGGCCGTGAAGGCCGGCATCGCCCAGAGCGATCTGCAGATGGCCTGGGACTTCACCGTCGGCAGCGACGAGCGCCGCAATGGCGACATGTTGCAGGTGCGCAAGCTCGTGCTGCAGTGGCTGCAGTCGAATACCCCCACGGTGAGCATCGATTCCGTCACCACGATCAACCTGCCCAGCGACACCTGGATGCAAATCGAAGGCACGGTCCACGGCGCCCCGCTGTACCTCCAGAACCCGAACCCCGAGGCCCAGCTCTTCCGCGACGGGAACGGCGTGGTGGCCCAGAACGGCACCACGGACTTCCCCTTCACGGTGCAGGTGCCGGCGAGCGTCCGCGACAACGGCACGCCGGGCATGGCCATGGCGTACGGCCACGGCTTCTTCGGCAGCCGCGAGGAGATCACCTACGACAGCACGCGCAAGGTCGCGCAGGACCTGGGCGCGGTGATGTTCGCGATCGACTGGTGGGGCATGGACCTCGCCGACGGCAGCGAGCTCGCCGGCAACCTCGTGGACCACCCCGCCAAGACGCTCGACTTCGCCGACCGCGTGCACCAGGGCATGGCCAACTGGATCGTGATGACCTCCGCGATCCGCGGCCAGCTCTGCGCCGAGCCGCAGCTGCAGTTCCCGCTGACCGACGGCGGCGCGAGCGGCACCTGCATCATCGACGACTCGCAGGTCGTCTACTTCGGCATCAGCCAGGGCCACATCCTCGGCGGCACCATGACCGCGCTCAACCCCGACTTCCACAAGATCATCCTGCAGATGGGCGGCGTGGGCTTCACGCACATGATGACCCGCGCCAAGCCCTTCGGAGATGACTTCCTGCCCTTCCTCGATCTGTCGATGCCCGACCCGCTCGAGCAGCAGAAGTACATGGCCATGATGCAGCCGCAGTTCGATCGGTTCGATCCTGCGACGTACGCGCCGTTCGTGGTGCACGCGCCGTTCCCGGAGACGCCGAGCGATCGCCGGGTGATGCTCCAGAACGGCCTGGGCGACGACGAGGTGCCGAACCTGGGCACGTTCCTCGACTACCGCATGCTCCAGGTGCCGCTGGTCACGCCGGCGCCGGCCGCGCCGTTCGGCGTGCAGACCGTGGCCGCGCCGTACGCGGGCTCGGCCGCGTCGCTCTACGACTTCGACATCGATCTTCAGGCGCAGTACGCGGAGGCCGTGAACGCCGTGAACGAGAACAACGTGCACGGCACGCTGCGCGGAGTCGACGCAGCGCTTCAGCAGATGAAGAAGTTCTACGCCGACGGCACCGTCGACGAGTTCTGCGACGGCGGCCCGTGCCTGGAGCCCTGCCCCGCGGCGCCCGACTCCGGGCTGTGCCGGCCCAACGAGTAGGCCCGCCGCCTTCTCTGCTCGGCGTGATTTGAGATAATGCGGCGGTCGACGCGCGCGGCCGTGCGATGTCGTCGTCTCGCAAAGGATGAGGCACGGATGCGCAACAAGCTCTGGTGGGTGGTGATCGTCGGCGTCGCGGGCTTGACCCTCGCGGTCGTGGCCAACGGCTGCGGCTCGTCGTGCGGCCCCAACAACTGCGACGGCTGCTGCGACGCGTCCAACGTCTGCCACTCCGGCGCCGAAGCCAACAGCTGCGGCAAGGCCGGCGCCGCCTGCGCCACCTGCCCGGGTGGCCAGCAGTGCGTGCTCGGCGCGTGCGCCTTCCTCGGCGGCAACGGCGGCGGCAACGGCGGCAACACCTCCAACAACAATTCCAGCTCGACGGGCACCGTCGGCTCGACGGGCACCACCAACACCAGCCAGACCGTCGGCTCGTCGGGCACCACGAACACCAGCCAGAGCGTCGGCTCGACAGGCACCACGAACACGAGCGAGACCATTGGCACGACGGGATCCACCGGCGGGACGCACACCACGGGAAGCACCGGCTCGACGGCGACGACGACCACCGGCTCCACGGGCGCGACCGTCACCACCACCAGCTCGACGGGGACGACCAACACGGTCAGCACCTCCACGACCGGCACCACGGGAACGACGAGCACCACGGGCACGTCGACGACCGGCACCACGGGGCTGGGCGCCATCTGCGCGCCCTGCACCGACCCGAGCCAATGCGCGAGCGGCTACTGCAACACCAGCGTGGGCTTCTGCGACTTCCTCTCCAGCTGCAGCGAGTGCGGCAGCCTGGGCTGCGATCCCAGCGGCAACTACTGCGCGTGCCCCGGCGTGACCTCAGGGACGACCGGCACCTCGGGGACCACCGGGACGACGGGCACCACGGGCTCGGGCGACGGCGGGTTCTGCAGCGCAGGCCCCGTCAAGACGACGCTGAACAACTCCGGCGTGGGCAGCGTGTGCACGCCCTCGGTAACGGACGGCGGCCAGGGCAGCTGTGCGGCGGGCCAGGTCTGCATCCACATGTTCCCGAACGACAACGCCACGCGCTGCGCGGTCCCCAACTGCGACGGGTTCCTCACCGTCTGCCCGGGCGACACGCAGTGCGACTACACCGACGACACCCAGGCCGCGACCACCTGCGTCCCGGTGGGCTACGACGACGGCAGCCAGTGTCCCTCGGGCCTGGTGCCCTACTTCCTCACCAGCCCGAACCCGAACGACGAGACGGTGTGCGGCGCGCGCTGCCGCAGCAACAGCGATTGCAGCTGGGGCATGACTTGCGATGTCGCCTCGGGCACATGCAAGTGCAACAGCACCTCGACGATCTGCTCGGGTGGCTCGACCTGCGACCTCGCGAGCGGCTCGTGCGTGTTCAGGTGCACCTCGGACGCGACGTGCACCTCGGTCAATGCTGGCTGTTGCTTGAACTACAACGGGTTCGACTATTGCGACGCCGCGGCGACCCCCTAGAGGTTGGAGCGCTGGGCGCCGCGCTGGCCATGCGCCCCCAGGAGCAGGCCGAGCGCAAGCGCTGCCTGCTGCGGGTCGCGGCCGACTTCAGTGTCGACCGCTGGGCCGGCCGGAGGCTCGTCGACGTGGCCACCCTCCACGAGGACCGGCCCACCGACGGGCTGACCGCGCTCGCGCTGGTCAACGGAGCTCAGATCGCATGATCCCTCGCCCCGTCGAGCGCTCGGCCGCCCCGTCGGGCGCAAGGAGCTGATCATGGCCCGCGGCCTCCCCCCGCCTCCGCCGACGCTGGGCGCTCCCGGCGGCTTCGTGGTCGAGCCAAGGCGGCTCCTCCAGCGTCTGCTCAACCGCGTGGACGTGGACCGCGACGGGCGCATCACCGCCGCGGACCTGGCGCAGGCCAGGACCCGGGCCCTCTCCATCGACCTCGCGCCCGGGCTGCAACTCCGGCTCGCGGGCGCGGAGCGGCTGAGCGGGCTGGCGGCCATGCTGGCGGGCGAGATCCGCCGCGGCAACGCCGACCGCGCCGTGGTCCCGCTCTCACTGCTCGCGCCCACCCGCATCGACCGGGCGCTAACGCAGGTGGCGCAGACCTGGCAGGCGCTGCAGCGCTCCGCGAACAGCGTGGAGTCGCTCCAGCGCGCGGTGGAAGAAGGGCTCTTGCGCGCGCGCGACGGGCGCGCGTACCTCTACGTGCCCGAGGGCGACGAGCCGGCCCTGCGGCGGCTGGAGCGGCAGGCCCGGGGCAAGGCGAAGGTGGTGGTGGTGCCCTTCCCGCGGCGGCGGGTGCGGGTGTGGCAGCAGCGGATGGAGCACGACGCGGGCATCGCCTACCTGCCCCGGCCGTACCTCGTGCCCGGAGGCATGTTCACCGAGCTGTACGGCTGGGACAGCTACTTTCAGGCCCGGGGCGCGCTCGCGGCCGGCAAGGTGGACCTCGCCCGAGATGTGGCCGAGAACCTGGCCTACGAGATCCGCCACTACGGGAAGATCGCCAACACCAACCGCAGCTACCACCTCTCGCGCACCCAGCCGCCCCTCTCCACCTCGCTGGCGCGGGCGGTCTTCGAGGAGCTGGAGCGGCGCGGCGACCCCGACGCGCTCGGCTTTCTGGGTCGCTGCGCGCGGGCGGCGGAGCTCACCACCGAGGGCGTGTGGCGGCGCGCGCCAAGGGCCACGCCCCTCGGGCTCTCGCGGTACCACGACGAGGCCACCGGCCCCTGCCCCGAGGTGCCCGCGTCGTTCTATGCCCGGCACCCGCAGACCCCCGCCTTCTGGGACCACGACCGCGCCCAGCGCGAGAGCGGCTGGGACCTCACCCACCGCTGGGGCGACGAGGCGCACCTGCACGTGCCGGTGTGCCTCAACGCGCTGCTCTACCGGCAGGAGCGTGATCTGGCGGCCATGTTCCGCAGGCTCGAAGGCGCGCGCAGCGCCCGCGCCGCCAAGTGGGATCGGCGCGCCCGCGAGCGCCGCGAGCTCATCGACCGCCACCTCTGGGACAGCCGCCGCGGCCTCTACTTCGACTGGTCGCTCAGCGCCGGCAAGCGCTCCAGCTACGAGACCCTGGCCTCCTTCTATCCGCTCTGGGTGGGGCTGGCCTCTGGCAAGCAGGCGGCGCGGGTGGCGGAGAACCTGGAGCTCTTCCTCGAGCCGGGCGGGCTGGCCACCAGCTCGCGTCGGAGCCGCGCGGGCGCCCCGTCCGAGCCCTTGCAGTGGGACTGGCCCATCGGCTGGGCGCCGCTCCAGGTGATCGCGGTGGAGGGCCTGCGTCGCTACGGGTTCCACGCGCTGGCGGACCGCGTGGCCTACCGCTGGCTGCACCTGGTGTTCCGCGTGGCCGGGGAGCAGAACGGCTCGCTCAAGGAGAAGTACGACGTGGTGGCCGGGTCCGCCGAGGTGGTGTCCTCCGAGTACCAGAACCAGGGCGACGACTTCGGCCGGTACCTCGACGATTCGGGTGTGCGCGGGGTGGGCTTCGGCTGGACCAACGCCTCCATTCCGCTCTTGCTGGCCGGCCTCGACGACGGGCTCCGCCAGGCGCTGGAGCTCGACGTGCCCGCGTCCCAGGCGGGCGTCTGAGCGGTCAGAGGTCTCCGCCTCGGCGCCGATGCGGCCTGCATTCAGGGCGTCCGCGTGGGGGCCGCGGTCGTTCTCGCGCGCCGCAGCGGTGCGCGGCCCGGTGGCTGCTGGACCGGCTCCCGCGGAGCGAGCGCCGGGATCGCCCGCTCGACGCCGACGGTGCCGCGAAGCAGGAGGTGCTCCCCATGGTGGAGCAGCTCGAGCGAGCCGCGGTCGTCCAGGAGCCGATAGGTCGCCGACTTCGCGGTCACGGCGACGCGCAGGGGCACACCCCGGCGAAGCACCATGAAGGAGAGGCGGGTCAACCCATCGGGCAGGCGCGGTGAGAACGCAAGCACGCCCGCGTGGTCGCGCATGCCGCCCAACCCTGCGATCAGCGCGATCCATGTCCCGGCCAGCGACGCGACGTGGAGGCCGTCTCTCACGTTGTGCTCCAGATCCTCGAGATCGATGAGCGCCGCCTCGGCCGCGTAGTCGAGCGCGAGCCGAAGGTGGCCAACCTCGGCCGCCATCACGGCCTGGGTACACGCAGAGAGCGAGGAATCGCGAACGGTGATCCTCTCGTAGTAGGAGAAGTTGCGAGCCTTCTCCTCCGCCGTGAAGGCGTCGCCGCAGAGCTGCATGGCCAGCACCAGGTCGGGCTGCTTGACGACCTGCTTCCGGTACAAGTCGAAATAGGGAAAGTGCAGCATCAGCGGGTACTGCTCGGGCCGCGTGGCGGCGAAGTTCCAGACCGCGTGCGTGGTGAAGCCCTCCGACTGCTCGTGGACGCAGAGCCGCTGGTCGTACGGCACGAACATGCGGTCGGCCGCGGCGCGCCAGTCGGCCATCTCCTCCGGCGTCACGCCACACTCGCGCGCCCTGTCTTGGTGGCGCACGCAGGCGAGCGTGGCGGCCCTCAGGTTTCTTTGAGCCATGAGGTTCGTATAGAGGTTGTTGTCGGCGACCGCGCTGTACTCGTCCGGCCCCGTGACTCCGTCGATTCGAAACGCCCCCTGCAGGTCGTGGTGGCCGAGTGAGCGCCAGAGCCGCGCGGTCTGCACCAGGATGTCGAGACCGACGTCACGTTCAAAAGAAGTGTCGCCGGTGGCGTTCACGTAGCGGATGACCGCGTCCGACACATCCGCGTTGACGTGGAAGGCCGCCGTGCCCGCCGGCCAGTAGCCGGAGCACTCCTCGCCGTTGATGGTGCGCCACGGGAAGCTCGCCCCCGCGAGCCCGAGCTCCGTCGCGTGCTTCACGGCGGCGCCGAGCGTCGAGTGGCGCCAGCGGAGCACGTCTGCCGCCGCGGCGGGGATGCTGTTCGTGAGCACCGGCAGGACGAAGGTCTCGGTGTCCCAGAACGAATGCCCGTCGTATCCAGGTCCGGTCAGCCCCTTCGCCGGGATGGCGCGTCGCTCGGCCCGCGCACCAGCCTGCAAGACATGAAACAGGGCGAAGCGGACGGCCTGCTGGAGCTCGGCGTCGCCGTCGAGCTCCACATCGGCGCGTCCCCAGAACTGATCCAGGTACTGGCGCTGGTCGGCGAGGAGCTGCTCCCAACCCGTCAGCCGGGCAGCCTCCAGGGCCGCCTCGACCTGATCTCGCAGGGCGGGGACCGTGCGGTCGTGCGACCACCCATAGGCGATGAACTTCGTCAGGCGCAGGCCTTGCCCGGGCTGGACGATGTCGGCGACCGTGACCCGCGCGACGTGGGCCAGGGCCTGGGAGCTCACGCGAGCGTGTGCCGAGCCGCTGATGAGGTGGTCCATCGCGGCCGCGACACGCAGCCGGCTCTGCTTCGTCCTGTGAACGAGCACGGCCGAGGTCGCCGAGCACGCGGCGTCCTCGGGCTCCAGCGGGGCCTCGAGGACCATCGCCGCACGCGGGTCACCGGAGCGCGGCGGCATCTGCTCGTTGGCCACCAGCTCCGACTGCACCACCGCGTTGACGGGTCCATCGAGCGGCTCGACCAGGTACGAGATCGCCACCACCGCGCGTTGCGTGAACGACACCAGGCGCGTGGAGGTCACCCTCACCGTCCGCCCTGCCGGAGAGGTCCACTCGGCGATGCGAGTCAGCGTGCCGGCGCGGAAATCGAGCACGCGTCGGTGGGCGCGCAGCTCTCCGTACCGGACGTCGAAGGGCTCGTCGTCCACCACGAGCCTGAAGAGCTTGCCATTGGTGACATTGATGAGCGTCTGGTCGGACTGCGGAAAGCCATACCCCGCCTCCGCATAGGGCAACGGCCGGATTTCATAGAATCCGTTCAAGTAGGTGCCCGGGAGCCCGTGCGGCTCGCCTTCGTCGAGGTTGCCCCGCAGGCCGATGTGTCCATTCGAGAGCGCGAACAGCGACTCGGTCTGCGCCAGCGTCTCCAGGTGCAGCTCCGTCTCGTGGAGCGCCCACGGCTCGACGACGAAGGCGGGGTGCTGGATCATTCCGGCTCCAGCAAGGCGCCGAGGTCGCCCACCACCAGGTCTGCGCCGTGAGCTCGGAGCCCATCGGCCTGACCGCGGCGGTCGATCCCGATGACGCAGCCGAACCGGCCCGCCCTCCCGGCCTCGACCCCGGCGAGCGCATCCTCGAACACAGCGCATTGCTCCGGCTCCAGCTGGAGCGCTCGGGCGGCGGCCAGGTACGCGTCTGGCGCGGGCTTGCCGCGAAGGTGCTGCTCGCTCGCGGTGTTCCCGTCGATGCGGGCCTCGAAGAGCGCTTCAATCCCAGCGGCCCCCAAGACCTCCCGGCAGTTGCGGCTCGATGAGACGACGGCCGTCTGGAGGCCGGCCGCGCGCGCCAGACCGACGTACCGGATGGAGCCCGGGTAGGTGAGCACCCCTCGCTCGCGAATCAGGCGCAGGACGATCTCGTTCTTCTTCTTCGCGAGACCGCGGATCGTCTCCGAGCCAGGAGGATCGTCGGGCTCGCCGAGCGGGAGGTGGATGCCCCGCGACGCCAGAAACGACCGGGTGCCCGCTTCGCGTGGCTTGCCGTCCACGAAGTCGTCGTAGTCCCGAACGGCATCGAAGGGCTCCAGGTGCACGCTGGTTTCGCGCCCGCGCTGATCAAGGAAGGCGTCGAACATCTGCTTCCAGGCGGCCGCGTGAAGCTTCGCGGTCTGCGTGAGAACGCCATCGAGGTCGAAGAGGCAGCCTCGAATGTTCGCCGGGAGCCCCAACATCGCGCTCGAGCCTCGACCCGGAAGGTACGCACTCCCCAGCCCGGTTTGCCCGGCCCGGACGTGGCCGCTGTAGGCAGGGCGAGGCGCCGATTGCCCGGAAGGCGGTCCGGCCTCACCGTGCCCGTGTGGCCTTCTTCGAGCCGCATACCCGGCCCTTGCTCTCGCAGCGGGCGTTCGCGCGGCGACTCGCGAGCTTCCTCCTCGTGGGGGCGCTCATCGATCTGGCGATCGTGCTCGCCGGCGCGCTCGGCTTTCGCCTCACCGGCGGCCTGGGCTGGCTCGACGCCATCGTCGACGCGGCCATGACCATCACCGGCAACGGCCCCCGGCATCCCGTCGCCACCGCCGCGGGCAAGGTCTTCATCTCGCTCTACGCGCTCGCCGGAGGCACCGGCTACATCATCGTGGTGGCCATCGTGCTCGCGCCGGCGCTGCATCGGCTGCTGCACGTCTTCCACGTCCGCGCGCCCGAGGACACCTGACCGGCTGCCGAGCCCGGGCCTGCGCTGGCTGGGCCGCCACAGGGTCACCAGATTCCTCAATCATGAGGCCATCCCCGGATGCCGCGCGCCCGAGCGAGCCAGCCGACGGCGCATCGATCGGCGAGACCGACCTGCACACCGGGCTCACCGCGACCGCGGCCGCGGCGCGGCAGAGCCAGTACGGCCCGAACGCCCTCCAGGAGAAGCACGAGAGCGCAGCGCTGAAGCTGCTCCGCTACTTCTGGGGGCCCATCCCCTGGATGATCGAGGTGGCCGCGGTGCTCTCGGCCCTCGTCCGCCACTGGGCCGACTTCGCGATCATCGCTGCCATGCTGTTCATCAACGCGCTGGTGGGCTTCTGGCAGGAGCACAAGGCCGACACCGCCATCGCCCTGCTCAGGCAGCGGCTGGCCCTGCGCGCCCGGGTCTTGCGCGACGGCACGTGGGCCGAGTTCCCTGCGGCCGAGCTGGTGCCAGGCGACATCATCCACGTGCGCCTGGGCGACATCCTCCCCGCCGACGTGCGCTTGCGAGAGGGCGACTCCCTGAGCGTGGACCAGTCGGCGCTGACCGGGGAGTCGCTGCCCGTGGACAAGAAGCTCGGCGACGCCGCCTACTCCGGCTCCATTGCCCGCTCCGGCGAGATGAGCGCCCAGGTCACGGCCACGGGGATGCACACGTTCTTCGGCAAGACCGCGGGCCTGGTGGAGAAGGCCGGCGCCGTCTCGCACTTCCAGCGTGCGGTCATGCGCATCGGCGACTTCCTCATCGCGGTAACGCTGGTGCTGGTGGCGGTGATCCTGGTGGCCGCGTTCATCCGCAAGGAGCCGATGGTGGAGGCGCTGCTCTTTGCGCTCATCCTCACCGTGGCGGCCATCCCGGTGGCCCTGCCCGCCGTGCTCTCGGTGACCCTGGCCGTCGGCGCGGAGCGGCTGGCGCGCATGAAGGCCATCGTCTCGCGGCTGGTGTCCATCGAGGAGCTGGCCGGCGTCGACGTGCTCTGCTCCGACAAGACCGGCACGCTGACCCAGAATCGGCTCACCCTGGGCGAGCCAGCCGTCTTCGGCGACGCCCAGAGCGCCGACGCCATCACCGCCGCGGCACTCACCTGCGCGCCCGGCAGCGATGACGCCATCGATCAGGCCATCGTGAAGGCCGTACCCGACGCCGCCGCACGGGCACGCTTTCAGGTGGTGAAGCTCCGGCCCTTCGACCCGGTGCACAAGCGCGCCACGGCCGAGGTCACGGAAGGCGAGCACCACTTCCAGGTGGCCAAGGGCGCGCCGCAGGTCATCCTCGAGCTGGTCGAACCCTCACCCGAGCTCCGCGCGCAGGTGGAGAAGCGCGTGGATGACCTGGCCGCGCAGGGCTACCGCACGCTGGGTGTGGCCCGCACCGACGCGTCCGGGCACTGGCGGCTCCTCGCCCTGCTCCCGCTCTTCGATCCGCCGCGCGCCGACTCGGCCTCGACGATCGATGCGGCGCGGGGGATGGGGGTCACGGTGAAGATGGTGACCGGCGACCACCTCGCCATCGCCAAGCAGATCGCGAGGCGACTGCACCTGGGCGATCGCATCCGCGTCGCCGCGCAGGTGGTCGGCACCGGCGAGGCCTCCATCGAGGCCGTGGAGCAGGCCGACGGCTTCGCCCAGGTCTTCCCGGAGCACAAGTTCAAGATCGTCAAGGCGCTGCAGGCTGCGGGGCACATCGTGGGCATGACCGGCGACGGCGTGAACGACGCCCCCGCCCTCAAGCAGGCCGACGTGGGCATCGCGGTGAGCGGCGCGACGGATGCGGCCCGGGCTGCCGCTGCGCTGGTGCTCACCGGCGAGGGGCTCTCGGTGATCACCCAGGCCATCGAGGAGGCGCGCCGCATCTTCGAGCGCATGACCGCCTATGCCACCTACCGCATCGCCGAGACCATCCGCCTCCTGCTCTTCATGATGCTCTCCATCCTGGTCTTCAGGTTCTACCCGGTGACCGCGGCGATGATCGTGCTGCTGGCCCTGCTCAACGACATCCCCATCATGATGATCGCCTACGACAACGCCGCGGTCGCGCCCCGGCCGGTGCGCTGGCAGATGCCCCGGGTGCTCACCGTCGCCTCGGTGCTCGGGCTTCTGGGCGTGGTGGCGAGCTTTGGTCTCTTCTGGTTCGTCGTGCGCGTGATGCACCTGCCCCGCGACACCGTCCAGACCCTCATCTTCCTCAAGCTGCTGGTGGCGGGGCACCTCACCATCTACCTCACGCGCAACACCGGTCCCATCTGGCAGCGGCCCTTCCCGAGCTGGAAGCTCATCGCGACCACCGAGTGCACCCAGGTGCTGGGCACGCTCGCTGCGGTCTATGGCTGGTTCGTCAACCCCATCGGCTGGAAGCTGGCCCTGCTGGTCTGGGCCTATGCGCTGACGTGGTTCTTCATCAACAGCGGCGCCAAGATGCTCACCTACCGAGTCTTGGCGGGCTGGCAGGCGCAGAGGACCCGGGGGACGCCAGGCCTCCCCATGGCGCCACGCCCAGCTCCGCTGCGGGCGTGAGCGGAGCCTCACGTGCCCAAGGCGGCGCCGCGCCTCGGCCAGCACGACCGGAGCACAGGCCGCCCGCTCGGCGCCTCCCCTGCTCCCGGGTCGTGGCGCGTCCCGGACCGGGTGGACACCCATTCGTGTGGAGGCCTCGCCATGACTCGCAGCGGTGACAACGCCGTGCTTCCCGTGGCGGTGAGCGGCCGGCACGTGCACCTCTCGCGCGAGGATTGCGAGCTGCTCTTCGGGCCGGACCACGAGCTGATCCGGTCCCGGGACGTGACGCAGCCGGGGCAGTACGCGTGCGTGGAGGCGGTGTCCGTGGTGGGGCCTGCCGCCACGCTGGAGCAGGTGGCGGTCGTGGGGCCGCTGCGCGCCCAGACCCAGGTGGAGCTCTCGCGAACCGACGCCATCCGCATCGGCGTGGACCCGCCGGTGCGCGAGTCGGGCCACCTCGCCAACACGCCCGGGGTGATCCTCCGCGGCCCCCGCGGCAGCGTCGAGCTTCGCCAGGGCGCGATCGTCGCCCTCCGCCACCTGCACGCCACGCCCGAAGACGCCCGACGGCTCGGCCTCCGCGACGGGGCGCACATCTCCGTGCGCGTGCGTGGACCGCGCGCGCTGGTGTTCGAGGACGTGGTGGTGCGCGTCAGCCCGAGCTTCAAGCTCGACGTCCACCTGGACACCGACGAGGCCAACGCGGCGGGTGTCGAGCGCGGCGGCACCTGCGAGATCGTGGCCTGACCGCGCGGCGCCGTCGCTTTGCC
This sequence comes from Deltaproteobacteria bacterium, assembly GCA_018266075.1. GTDB lineage: Bacteria > Myxococcota > Myxococcia > Myxococcales > SZAS-1 > SZAS-1. The sequence continues at coordinate 18,012 of JAFEBB010000013.1, forward strand.
GGACATGGATTGCACTTGAAACCCGGGCGCGCGCTTGGGCACGCTGCGCACCCATGACCCGACTTCGTGCCTTCGCGCTCTTCGCCGTCCTCCTCGCGGGCTGCGGCAACTCGAACACCGTGTCCTCGACCAGCTCGTCCACGGCGAGTGGCGGCGCCACCGGTTCTTCGTCGAGCTCGAGCGGGAGCTCCGGCACGTCGTCGACGAGCACCAGCGGAGGCTCGGGCACGACGTCGTCGTCGAGCGGCAGCAGCGGCACGAGCTCGAGCACGGGCGGCTCGAGCGGCGGCGACGTCGACGCCGGCTGCCGCTCCCCGCGCGATCCGGACGCGACGCGCGCGGTGGTGGTCTCGCATCCCTACCTGGCAGACGGCGGCGACTCGACGCTCTACGAAGTGATGAGCCTCGCGTCCGACGGCACGCTCACGCGCACCGGATTCACGTTCTCGATGCGCGCGTCGAACCAGGGCGTCATCGCCTTCACGCCGGACGGCAAGCTCGGCTTCGCCCCGCAGGACGACGGCAGCGTGGGCGTGTTCCAGATGCTCGACGACGGCGGCGTCCAGGTGCTGAACGATGGCTTGAGCGGCTTCTACGCGTCGCACGTGGTCATGGCCGCGGACGGCATGCGCGCGTACGTGCTCGACGGCGACACGCTCTCGAACAACGGCGGCGTGTACGGCGTCGACATCGCTTGCGACGGCACCCTTGGCACGCCCACGTCGCTGGGCACGTTCAACACGCCCGGCGCCATGGCCTTCTTGCACGCCGCGCCTGACCAAGCGCTGGTGGCCGTCGGCGACTCCACGGGCTCGACCGCGACGGACGATCTGTTTTGGGCCGACTTCGCGTCGACGACGCCGACGACGTTGGGCAACACCCTCGTCTTCGACGGCGGCGCGATTCCTTCCGACCTGGCCATCACCGAAGACGACGCGTACGCGCTCGTGACCGACGACGGCATCTTCGCGGGCAACCGCGTGGGCGTGGCGAAGATCGGCCCGAGTGGCCTCGCGCCCGTGGACGTGCTGCCCACGCAGAATCCCGCGGGTGTGGTGACCTCTCCGTTCAACAACGCCGCGCTCGTCCTCAACTCGGACGGCACCGACGGCCTCACCCTGCTCTCGTACGACCCGAGCTCGAGCGCCACGCCCTTCACCGACAAGGGGCACATCACCTACGTGGGGACGCATCCCCAGCTTCCGACCGAGGCCGTCGTCATTCGTCGCGGCGCGCTGCGTGGACGCGTCCTCATCGGCGAGCTGAGCGGCGTGCGGCAGGTGCAGTTCCTCGAGGATGGTGGCGCGGAGGACTTCTCCGTCGACAACGTCGATGGCTTCGACGGGATCGTCGGGGCCATGGGCGTGCAGCCGTAGGCGTTCGCCCAGCGAGAAGTCGAAGCGCGAGTCTTGGGTCTCGTGAGCACGGGTGCGACGCACAAGAAGCGCTTCGTGAGCCACGCACCCGCGACTGCGGTGCTCAAGAAGCCCTTCTTCAGTCACGCCCCCGCGAGTCCGGCGCTCAAGAAGCCATTCTTGAGCCACGCACCCGCGACCGCAGAGTCCAAGAAGCCTTTCTTGAGCCACGCACCCGAGCCCACAGAGTCCAAGAAGCCTTTCTTGAGTCACGCACCCGCGACTGCAGAGCTCAAGAAGCGTTCCTTGAGTCACGCACCGGCGAGTGCACCGCTCAAGAACCATTTCTTGAGCCACGCACCCGCGGGCGCAGAGTTCAAGAAGCAGCTCTCGAGACACGCACCCTTTAGTGCGTGGCCCAAGAAGCCGTTCTTGTGCGTTGCGCTCGACCGAACGACGCTTGCATTCGAAGGTGCATCGCCAGCACACCCGGCACGTGAGGGGGCCCCGGTTCGATGTCCGCTTGCAGCCTCGATATGTTCTCTTGAAGTGTGTCGGGCGAGACATGCACCGAGGGGGAACGCGATGCCATCCTGGTCCAACAAGATTGGAGGCCACTCCGTGGAGGGCTTCCTGGCCCGCATCGAGCGCGGGCTGGTCGAGGACTTCCCCAAGGACAGCGCCGCGCCCTTGCACCTCAACGGCAGGCGCTACACGCGCGCCGAGCTCATCGCGCTGGTGCGGACGGAGCTCAGCCTCCACGAGGACGTGCGCCGCAAGACCCGTGAGCTCCGCGCGGCCGTCAAGAAGCGCAACGACGCCGACCGGGCGCACCGCGCGCTCATCGAGAGCTTCCGCTCGCTGCTCTGGGGCAGCCTCGGGTTCGACTGGCCGCGGATGTGGAAGTACGGCTTCAAGCGTCCCAAGGCTCGGCGCAAGCTCACCGCTCGCGAGCGGGTGGCGGCCATCGCCAAGGGCAAGGCCACGCGCAAGCTCCGCAACACGATGGGCCCCAAGCAGAAGGCGAAGATCAAGGCCGAGGGGCCGGTGGTGCTGACGGTCGTCCCTGCCAAGCGGTGAGGTCTGGCCACCTTCACCTCCATCGACCGGGCGCCTAGCTTCTGCTCATGAACGCCGCGTGGGTCGCCAAGCTGCTCGTGGAACGCTCGCTCGCGGCGATCTTCTTCATCGGCTTCGTCGTCGCGCACAACCAGTTCCGGCCGCTGTGCGGCGAGCGCGGGCTCACGCCCATCGGCGACTTCCTCTCGCGCACGCGCTTCCGCGAGGCGCCCAGCCTCTTCTTCTTCGCGCGAACCGACCGCGCGTTCGCGTGGACCGCGCGCGTGGGAATCATCTTGTCGCTGCTCACGCTGGTGGGCGCGCCCGATCAGCTCGGCGTCGCCGCGTACATGCTCACCTGGTTTGCGATGTGGGCGCTCTATCTCTCGTTCGTGAACGCGGGGCAGATCTTCTACGGCTTCGGCTGGGAGACGATGCTCCTCGAGTGCGGCGTGCTCGCGATCTTTCTCGGTCCGTCGACGACCGCCGCGCCGATGCCGGTGCTCTGGCTCTATCGCTGGCTGCTGTTCCGACTGATGTTCGGCGCCGGGCTCATCAAGCTGCGTGGCGACGCGTGCTGGCGCGATCTCACCTGCATGTACTTCCACTACGAGACGCAGCCGCTTCCCAACCCGCTCAGCCGCGGGTTTCACTTCCTGCCGAAGCCGGTGCATCGCGCCTCGGTGCTGTTCACGCACTTCGTGGAGCTCGTGGTGCCGTTCTTGTACTTCGCGCCGCAGCCGTTTCGTGGCGTCGCCGGCGCGTTAACCATTCTGTTTCAACTGCTCCTGATCCTGAGCGGCAATCTTTCGTGGCTGAACTGGCTCACGGTCGCGGTCGCGTTCTCGTGCATGGATGTGCCGCAGCTCGGGATGGATGGAGCGTTGCCGGATGCCCTGCCCTCGGCGGTGATTTGGGCGCTGGTCGTCTTCGTGGCGCTCAAGAGCGTGCGCCCCACGCTGAACCTGCTCGCGCGCGAGCAGATGATGAACGCGAGCTTCGACCCGCTGCACCTGGTGAACACCTATGGCGCGTTCGGCGCCATCACCCGCGAGCGGCGCGAGATCATCCTCGAGGGCACGCTCGACGCCATCGACACCCCTGCGAGCGAGTGGCGCGAGTACCACTTCAAGGCCAAGCCCGGCGCGCTCGCGAAGCGGGGCCCATGGATTGCGCCGTACCACCTGCGGCTGGATTGGCTGATGTGGTTCGCGGCGATGAGCGGGCCGTGGTCGCACCCGTGGATCGTGGATCTGGTGAAGCGGCTCTTGCAGAACGACCGCGCGACGCTGGCGCTGATGGGGCCGAACCCCTTCCCCGACGCGCCGCCGCGGCGCATCCGCGCGATGCTCTACGCGTACCGGTTCACGCCGAGCGGCGATCCGAGCGGGCACATCTGGGAGCGGCGGCTGATTGGACCGTACTTGCGGCCAGTGTCGCTCGAGGATGACTTGTTCACCGCGCTGCGCGGCGCGGAGGCGTGAAGAGACGGCTCACGGTGCGGCCTTGATGCGGTACGGATGGTTCGACGCGACGTGAAGCGTTTGCGGCTTGGCCTCGCCCTGGAACTTGCCGTGACCGACCGGGATGCTCACCGCGGTCTGAAGCTCGTCGTCGAAGGTCAGGCGCACCGAGAAGCCGGTGAGCGACGCGGCTCCGACTGCGTCCTTCGTGAAGAGCTCGAGCTCGATGTGGCCATCGTCTGACGTGCGCACCTTGCCCCCCTCTGAGTCCACAACCACCTCGATGCTCGGACACCACTCGGTGTCCGCCTCGATGGGGAGCCGGCTCAGCTCGCCGTCCGCAGTCACGAGGATCAGGTTGCCCAGCAACGGCGGCCGAGCTCCGGTGTTGTCGAAGCCGATCCACGCGTGGACGCCCCTGCCCTCGACCTCCACCACGTTGTGCGTGCACGTGCGCAGGATCTGGCGCAGACCCTTCCAGCTCAGCACGGCGTGATCGTAGTTCTCGTCGGCGCCATGGGCGAAGTCCACCACCACCGCGTCCACCGAGGGCTTCGCTTCCCAGCCGTTCGCGAGCGTCACCGAGGTCTCGGGCTTGGTGATGCCGTCGCGGTAGTGCGTGAAGAGGTCGAGCGTGAGGCTCGAGCTCGGGCCGTCCGCGCCGGGCTCCTGGATGAGCTCGTGGGTCTCACGCAGAAGCACATCGGCGTAGTCCTTGCCGCCGAGGTGTGCGTCGGCGTCCCGGTAGGTCACGTTCCGCAGCCTCAACTCACCGAGGTTCTTGTCGCCGCTCGTGCCGAGCCGCGTCCACGTCGCCTGCGACGCGGCTTGGTCGTCGAAGGTTGGCTTGGGTCGCGCGCTGGGTGGCTTCTTCGCAGGCGATGCGACGAGGAAGCTGGCCGCGAGGAGGGCGAGGCATCGCATGATTGCACCGGGGAGGTGGCAATTCCCATTAACATTTGTGTTTCACTGAGTCGACGCGGATCCGGAGCGATGGGATCGGCCCGATGGTTCGCCGCGTCGAACTCATGGGTGACATCCACTGCGAAGAGGCAGCGCTTCGAGCCGTGCTCGCGCATCTGCGCGATGAGCATGTCGATCGCATCCTGGCCGTCGGCGATGTCGTCAAGGGTCGCGAAGATGTCGTCGCGTACCCTTCGACGTTGAGCGATGACACGAGCGAGCGCCCGACGGCCCTCATGCTTACCCTTCGCCGCGCAGGCCGTGACCCGCGCCATGGCCTGGCCGACACAGCGCCCGGAATCGCCTTGACCGGCCGGGTGTTGCGCACGAGACTGCGCCGTTTTCGAAGGTGCCCTCGCCTTCCGCGCGCCTTTCCGGAGAAACAATGAAGCGCTTGCTTGCCGCGTTGCTCGTCATCACCGGCGTCCCTGCCGTCGCCTGCACCAAGGAAAATCACCCGCCGACGCCCGACGCCGCTGCGGCCACCGCACCCGCTCCTGCCGCCGCTGCCGCGAGCGACATGGACCCGAACACCGTCGTCGCCACCCTGAACGGCCAGAACATCACCGCCAAGGATCTCGACGAGGACGAGGCCGTGAAGGGCCAGCTCGATCAGCTCGCGAGCAAGTACAAGTCCGACAAGTTCGAGGCGCGGAAGCAGGGGCTCGACGCGCTCGTGCTCAAGCGGCTCGTCGACGCCGAGGCCAAGAAGGAGAACATGACCGAGGAGGCGTGGCTCAAGAAGCACGTCGAGGAGGCGGTTCCCACGGTCTCCGAGGCCGACGCCAAGAAGTTCTACGACGAGAACAGCGCCCAGATGGGCGGCGCGCCGTACGACCAGATCAAGGACCGGCTCCAGGCCTACCTGACCAACAAGAAGCGTCAGGAGGCGGCGATGAAGATCTTCGACGGCCTCAAGGCCAACGCGAAGATCGACATCAAGCTCGAGGAGCCGCGCGTGGAAGTGGCCGCCGTCGGCCCGAGCATGGGCCCGGACAACGCGGTGGTGACCATCGTCGAGTTCAGCGACTTCCAGTGCCCCTACTGCTCCAAGGTGGAGCCCACCATCAAGCGGCTCATGGCCGACTACGCGGGCAAGCTGCGCTTCGTGTTCCGCGACTACCCGCTGCCCTTCCACGAGCACGCCCAGAAGGCGGCCGAGGCGAGCCACTGCGCCGAGGACCAGGGCAAGTACTGGCCCATGCACGACGCCATGTTCAGCAACCAGGACAAGCTCGACGTGGACGGCCTGAAGTCGCTGGCCAAGGGCGTGGGGCTCGACGCGGCCAAGTTCGCCACCTGCCTCGACACCGGCGCCGACAAGGCCAAGGTGGACGCCAACCAGAAGGCGGGCAGCGCGGCGGGCGTCCAGGGCACGCCGCACTTCTTCGTGAACGGGCACCCGCTGAACGGCGCCCAGCCGTACGAGGCCTTCAAGGAGGCCATCGACCACGAGCTCGCGAAGGTCGCGCAGAAGTAAGGAACGCCCGGTCCCGGACGTCAGCCACGACGGGCCTGCCCCTCCCCAGCACCGGGGAGGGGTTCGTGTTTGAGGAAACTGCCATGCGGATGACCAACCTCTTCGTGCCGACGCTGAAGGAATCCCCGGCGGACGCGCAGGTCGACTCGCACAAGCTGCTCGTGCGCGGCGGCTACATCCGCCAGCTCTCGGCGGGCATCTACTGCTACCTGCCGCTCTTCCGGCGCGTGCAGCTGAAGATCGAGAACATCATCCGCGAGGAGATGAACGGCATCGGCGCGCAGGAGTTCTACCAGCCGGCCCTGCACCCGAAGGAGATCTGGGAGGAGACCGGGCGCTGGGAGGTCATGGGCCAGAACATGTTCCGGCTCAAGGATCGCAAGGGCACCGAGCTCTGCCTGGGCATGACCGCCGAAGAGGTCTTCACCCTCCTCGCGCGCAACGAGCTGCGCTCGTACAAGGAGCTGCCGCAGACCTGGTACCAGATCCAGAACAAGTTCCGCGACGAGGCGCGGCCGAAGTCGGGCCTGTTGCGCGTGCGGCAGTTCACCATGAAGGACGCGTACTCGTTCCACGCCGACGCGGCGTCCTTGGACGAGGCCTACGAGCAGGAGCGCCACGCGTACGAGCGCATCTTCTCGCGCGCGGGCCTCAAGTTCGCGCAGGTCGAAGCGCACACGGGCGCGATGGGCGGCTCGGGTTCGACCGAGTTCATGGTCCGCACCGACGCCGGCGAGGACGACATCGCCGTGTGCCCGAAGTGCAACTACGCGGCGAACACCGAGATGGCCAAGAGCCGCATCCCGGCCATGACCGACACCGACGGCCCGACCGCCATCGAGAAGTTTCCGACCCCGGGCGTGCGCACCATCGAGGACCTCGAGAAGATGGCCGGCGGCGCGAAGGCGTCGAGCCAGCTCAAGACGCTGGTGTACATGGGCGACGGCAAGCTCGTGCTGGCGATCGTGCGCGGCGATCACCAGCTCAACGAGGCCAAGCTCCAGACGGCCACCAAGGCCAACGTGCTGCGTCCGGCGCACCCGGAGGAGATCAAGGGTCTGCTCGGCGCGATGCCGGGCAGCCTCGGCGGCGTGGGCGTCACCAAGGCGCCGGTCTTCATCGACGAGAGCCTCCGTGGCCGCACCCGCATGACCACCGGCGCGAACGTGGACGACTTCCACCTCCGCGGCGTCGACGTCGCGCGCGACCTCGCGCAGGGCACGTTCGCCGACCTGCGCATCGTGGCCGCCGGCGAAGGCTGCCCGAAGTGCGACGGCACGCTCGACGTCTTCAAGGCGCTCGAGGTGGGCCACATCTTCAAGCTCGGCACCAAGTACTCGGTGAGCATGAAGGCCAACGTCCTCAACGCCGAGGGCAAGGAAGTGCCGCTCATCATGGGCTGCTACGGCATCGGCGTGGAGCGCATCGCGGCCGCGGCGGTCGAGCTGCACCATGACAACGACGGCGTCATCTGGCCGATGAGCATCGCGCCGTTCCAGGCCACCGTGCTCGCGCTGCAGCCCAACGACGCCGACGTGATGAACGCGTCGAAGAAGCTCGTGGCCGAGCTCGAGGCCGCCGGAATCGACGTGCTCTTCGACGACCGCGACGAGCGCGCCGGCGTGAAGTTCAAGGACGCGGACCTCATCGGCGTGCCGCTGCGCTTCGCCATCGGCAAGAAGACGCTCGCCGAGGGCCAGGTGGAGCTCAAGCAGCGCTCGGGCAAGGACGTGGAGAAGGTTGCCGTCGGTGCCGCCGTGGCGCGCGCGAAGGAGCTCGTGGCCGCGGCGCTGAAGTCGTAAGGACGAGTGACCATGCCCGGGCCGCACGAACGAATCATCTTCGCGCTCGACGTGGACTCGTCGACGCGCGCGTTCGAGTGGGCCTCGCTGCTGCAAGGCGAGGTGGGCATGCTCAAGGTCGGCCTGGAGCTCTTCGTGGGCGAGGGGCCGAGCGTGGTGCACGGGCTGCGTCAGCGCGGCGCGCGCGTGTTCCTCGACCTGAAGCTGCACGACATCCCCAACACCGTCCGCCAGTCGGCGCAGCAGGCCGCGCGGCTCGGCGCGGAGCTCCTCACCGTGCACGCCTCGGGCGGTGCGGCGATGGTCGCGGCCGCCGTCGAAGGCGCGACCCAGGGCGCCCGCGAGGTTCGCTTGCCCGCGCCGGTGGTGCTCGCGGTGACGATCCTGACTTCCATCTCAGACGCCGAGCTGGACGCCGTGGGCATGCGCGGCCCCTGCGAGGACGCCGTGCTGCGCCTCGGGAAGCTGGCCGTGAACGCCGGCGCGCAGGGGCTGGTGTGTTCACCGCGCGAGGTCAAGCAGCTCCGCAGTGAGATCGGCAAGGCGCCGCTGCTGGTGGTGCCCGGAATCCGTCCCGCCGCGAGCGACACGCACGATCAAGCCCGCGCCGAGACACCGGCCAAGGCCATCGCCGATGGCGCCAGCCTGCTTGTCATCGGCCGCCCCATCCGCGAAGCCGCCAATCCTGTCGCGCGCACGCGCGAGATCTCCGCTGAGATCGAGCGCGCACTCCGCGGGTGAGTTGACGCCCGTCAAGGCGACGCCCAACCGGCTGTGGAAGTCTTCCTTCTCGCGGGCCCTCGTTGCGCCCGCGAGGAGGTTCTCATGGTGCAGCTCGACGAAAACACCTCGCTGCGCGAGGTGCTGGTTCAGGTGCCCGCAGCGCTCCGCGTGCTCGACGCCTACCGCGTGGACTACGCGTGCCACGGCACCCAGTCGTTGCGCGCGGCCACAGCAGGGCTCGATGTGTCTGGCGAGGAGCTGCTCCGCCAGATTGACGACGAGGCGCGCGCCACCGCCGGGTTGGAGCTGCCCTCCTGGTCGGAGGCGCCGCTGGCGTTCATCGCGGCGCACGTCATCGAGACCCACCACGCTTTCGCGCGCGCGGAGCTGGTTCGAATTCTGCCGCTGGCGCTCGAGGCTGAGCACGGCTTCCGGCGTGCGCACCCCGAGCTGTCGCAGGTGACGGCCCTCGTCGAGGCGCTCTGCACGGAGCTCATGCCGCACATGTGCCGCGAGGAGCGCGTGCTCTTCCCCTTCATCGAGGAGCTGGAGCGGGCCGAGCAGGAGGGCCGTCCGCCCGAGCCACCGCGGCGGGGAAACCCCATGTCGGTGCTGGAGCACGAGCACGACCACGTCCGCGACGTCCTCGCCGAGCTGCGCCAGGTGACCTCGCGCTACGCCGCGCCGCGCGACGGCCCCCCGGCCTACGCCGAGCTCTACGGCGCGCTCGAGCGCCTCGACCGCGACCTCATTCACCACATGCACCTGGAGAACAACGTGCTCTTCCCGCGGGCGCGGGCGCTGGTGGCGGCGGCCTGGCCTCGCTGACCCGCCGGACCCGCGCTTGCCTCCCTTGCCGCTGGCAGCCCCCGTGCCGACCTTGAGCTTGGGCGCGGAGGCGGGCGATGCGGCAGGCAGGCTTGGTGTGGGTGGCGGCGGTGTCGCTCCTGGGTTGTTCGCACGCGAAGACGGCCGCCACCTCCGATTCGAGCGCAGCAGGTGCCAACCTCGTCTACGCCGATCCCGCGCTGGGCTTCGAGATCGCGCGGCCGCGGGGCGATGCCTGGAAGTTCACGCCGGGTGAAACCAGCGGCACCACGGGCGCAGTGGCCGTTCCGGTCATCGTCGCGCATCGGGCGAGCGGCGCGCAGGTTGTGGTCCAGGTGGCGCCGGCGGTGGCCACGCCCATCCAGTTCGCGACCCGGCTCACCAGCGGCCTGCGCAGCCGTCCGGGCTTCACCACCACGGAGGTCGAGCCCATCCCGCTCGCCGAGGGCGCGGTGGGCTTTGCGTTCACGATGGGCGATCAGGTTGCGGGGCGGGTGGCGGTCGTCAGCGGCAGCAGCGGCAAGGTCTACGTGCTGCTCGCCACCTGGCCGCAGGACGCACCGCCGGCGGTGATCAGCGGCGTGGACGAGATCGTCCGCTCGCTGCACACCACCACGATCGTGACGGGAACCTAGGCGACTTCGGCAGCGGCGCCGAAGGCCGGAACCTGCAGCCGCCAACGCTCGAGCTCGCGGCCCGCCGAGACCACCGCGTGCGACTCGGGGTCGGCCAGCACCGCGGCCACCAGCTTCTGGTTGAGCGCGTGCCCCGACTTGTGCGCGAAGAGGTGCCCGACCACGGGCATGCCCAGCAGCGCCAGGTCGCCCACGGCGTCGAGGATCTTGTGGCGCACGAACTCGTCGGGGAAGCGCAGCCCGTCCGGGTTCAGGATGTTGAAGTCGTCGACGACGATGGCGTTGTCGAGCGAGCCGCCGCGCGCCAGGCCCATGCTCTTCAGCTTCTCCACATCGCGCAAAAAGCCGAAGGTGCGCGCCCGGGCGATCTCGCGATCGAACGTGCGGTCGGAGAAGTCCATCCGGAAGGCCTGATCGGTGATCAGCGGGTGCCGGAAGTCGATGGTGCAGCTCACGCTGAAGCGTGGCGCGGGAACCAGGCGCGCGTGCTTGTCGCCGTCGCGCACCTCCACCGGATGCTTGATGATCAAGAACCGCTTGGGCTTGCTCTGCGAGACCGTGCCCACGCTGCGAATGAGGAAGCAGAACGGCGCGCTCGAGCCGTCCATGATGGGGATCTCCGGGCCGTCGACCTCCACCCGGACGTTGTCGATGCCCATCCCCACCAGCGCCGCCATCAGGTGCTCGACGGTGCCCACGCGCGCGTTGCCGCGGCCCACGCTGGTGGCCAGCGAGGTGTCGACCACGAACTCAGGGCGCGCCGGGATCTCCGGCTTGCCTGGGAGGTCGGTGCGGACGAAGACCACCCCCGAGCCCGGCGCCGAAGGCACGAGCGTCAACGTCACCGGCTGGCCGCTGTGCAGGCCCACCCCGGTGAGGGAGATTCGCTCGGCGACCGTACGCTGGCTCAAGCTCATTCGCTGTCCTTGCGAGCTGTTGACCGCCTACCTAAGAGCAAGCCGGGTGCCATTTCGCGCACCGCGTTGATCTTGGCAGACACCGCCGAAACGACCAATAAAATCAGCCAGATGCTCATTTCATCCACGAGGCATGGTTTGACCGTCGAGGAGCAGGCCGACCTTGGCCTTTCTCGATTGGGCAGGACCCTGACGCGGATGTCTTGGTTTCGTCGCGACGGTGGGCCCTCTCCCGGCCGCTTGGCCGACCGCACCGTGCTCGTGCAACGCGACGAGCTATATCACGTTGACGCGACCGGGCAAGAACAAAACGCACGCGTCGGCGCGCACTTGGCGCACGCACCGTTCAACAGTGTGAGCTGGTAGGAACTTATACCCTGCCCTTGCCACCGCTCGGCTTGCGGGGGCGCTTGGAGCCGGACTTGGTCGCCCGGGGCTTCTTGGGCGCGGGCGCGGCTGGGGCAGCGGCGTCATCGTCGTCGTCGGGCTCACCCGCGGGCTCCACCCGGCGCGGCGCGGCCTGCGGCTCGGTTGCGCTGGGGCGCTGGTAGGCCTCGGGCGAGACGTTCGGTGGGACATCGGACTCGGCGGCGTCGCCCTCGTGCACGTCTGCGTGGCTCTGGCGCGGGGGCGTCGGACGCCCAAAGAGGTCATTGGCGGCCCGGCTGGTCACGCCGACCACCTCGTCCACAGCCCTCTTCACCTCGGGCGCCACCTGGTCGTAGACCTTGCGGACCTCGGGCGCGACCTGGCCGTAGGCGCTCTTCACGCGAGGCGCCACCTCGTCGACGGCCTTGCGAACTTGCGGTCCCAGGTCCTGCACGGCCTTGCGCAGCTCCTGGCCCGCGGGCGAGTCGGCGGCCTCGCGCACCTTGCGCTCGACGTCGGCGGAAAGCCGCTTGGCCTCGCTGCTCAGCCGCTCCAGCCAGCCCGGGATTCGCTCGCTCATGGCGCGGAATCTAGACGCGGCGCAGCAAAAAGTCGATCACCCCTGCCCCTCAAGGAACTTCCTGAGGAAACCGCGTTTCCACTTGTTCACGCTGGCCGGCGGTGGACGAAGCAAAACACGCTGGTATAGGGTGCGCCGCGTTTTTTCTTCGGGCCGGATGTCTCTGGAGTCTACCCCTCCTCCGGAGCACCCTCGCAGGTCACCAGGAAGCACCTAGGAGCAACCATGTTGAAGCGGATCCTCACTGCAGCCGCCGTTACCGCCCTCGTCGGGTGTGGCACCAGCCAGTCGACCACCTCGACCAGCGGGAGCACCGGCACCACCACCCACTCCACCGGCAACAACGGCACGGGCAACAACTCGGGCACGGGCACCGGCACCGGCTCCTCGAACGGCAGCTCGACGGGCACCACGGCCACCACGAGCACCAACTCGACCACCAACAGCTCGACCAACGCCACCGGCGGCACCACCCAGACGGACAACGGCTCCAGCACGGGCGGCACCACGGCTTCGACCACGAGCGGCACCACCGGCGGCACCACCGGCACCTGCGTGACCGCGGACATCCCCACGGTGCGCTCGGCGTCGACCCCGCTGTTCACCCAGGTGTGCGTGAACAACGTGGTGGTGGTCTCGGCCAACAACGCGGGCAACGCCAACCCCGACGGCGGCACCCAGTACAACGGCGAGTACTACGTGACCGACACCAGCGCGAACGCGCTCGAGGTCTTCAAGACCAAGTACGCGGCGCCCATCACCGACCCGACCCGCGGCCGGAACATCAGCGTGAACGGCATCACCAAGGCCTCGCCGGCCGACGCTGGCGCCACCGCGACCATCGAGGTTGCCGGTCTCTCCCTCCAGATCACCGACAACGGCGCGGGCACGCTGCCCGCGGCGAAGACCGTGAACTTCTCGGACCTCGACCACGCCACGCCGAACGCCAACGTGGTGGGCAGCTACGTGCTCGTGCCCGCCGGCACGTACACCGAGAACTTCACCGACCCGGCGATGGCGTTCCACGCCAGCAACGGCAACACCTACCAGGACGGCTTCACGCTGACCGACGGCACCCACACGCTGTACGTCGACACCTACGACCTGGGTAAGGGCTCGGCCGACAAGAGCTGCATCCCCAGCGACGGCGGCATGCCGGACTTCTCGGCGGGCGGCTTCAAGGCCATCTTCGACTACGGCCTGGCGCCCAACAACACCCAGGTCGCCATCCTGCTGTTCGGCGACTGCGCTGACAAGGCGCCCTAAGCGCGTCTCGAGCTGAATCCCGGAGGCCCGCGGCGTTCGCGTCGCGGGCCTTCGTGTTTGCGGGGCTAGCCCTGGCGCTGGCTCTTGCGCGCGAGCCGCGCCTCGCGGCGGGCGTGGGCCTCGCGCTCGAGCCGGCGCTCGTCGTCGGTCTGGGGATCCAGCGGCGGCACGGCCACCGACTTGCCGCGCGCATCGAGGGCCACGAAGGTCATGAGCGCGCTGGTGCACAGCTTCCGCGCGCCGGTGATCGGATCTTCCGTGTGCACGGTGACGTCGATCTCCATCGAGCTGCGGAACGCGGCGGTGACGCGGCCCTTGAGCACCGCCCAGTGGCCGATCTTGATGGGCGCGTGGAAGTGCACCTCGTCCATGCTCGCGGTGACCACCGGCTGGCGGCAGTGGCGCTGCGCGGCGATGGAGCCGCAGAGGTCGATCCACTGCAGCACCTTGCCGCCAAAGGCGCTGCCCACGACGTTGGCGTCGGAGGGCATCACCGGCTCGACCATGTCCGCCTCGCTCTCGGCGGGCGAGCGCGGGCGCAGGCTCCAGGGATCCATCGGTCAGCCTCAGGCGTCGAGGAAGGTGCGCACCCGGTCGAGGATCTCGTCGCGGCCCGGCCGGGTGCGGATGTCGATCTTGGAGACGTCGATGGTGAGCGTGTCCACGCCGTACTTGCTCCGCATGATCTGCGGCAGCGCGAGGTAGTAGCCGTTCAGGCCGCGCAAGAAGTCGGCGCCAATGCCCTTCTCCTCCGCGCGCCCGCGGGTGTGGATGCGCCCGAGCAGGATGTCCACGTCGGCGACCTCGAAGTAGATGACCTTGTCGGGTCGCGGGAGCTTGGCGTTCAAGCGCTCGAAGTACTCGTAGTAGAGCTCGAGCTCGCGGTTGTCCATGAAGCCCAGCCCGTGGAGGTACTTCGCGAAGATCTCCGGATCTTCGTAGAGCGTGCGGTCCTGCACGCAGCTCTTCTTCACGGTGTGGATGAGCTCGTGGTGCTCCACCCGGCGAATCAGGAACTCGAGCTGGAGGGTGAAGCTCCAGCGCTTCATGTCGCCGTAGTAGTCCTTCAAGAAGCGGTTATCGATGACGGGCTCGTCGAAGAGCTCGAAGCCCAGCCGCTGGCTCACGAGCTTGGCCGCCGTCGTCTTGCCTGCGCCGATGTTGCCGGCCATGGCCAGGAAGCGCTTGGGCTTGAGCTTCGCGGTCTTGCCCTGCTGGGTCGCGGCGAGGGTCGTCGCCACGCCCTGGGCGATGGCGGTGGGCTCGTCGACGGCCACGCGCTGGCGGGGGCGCTCAGCCGCGGGCGCCTCGGCAACGACGGCGAGCTTGGGGGCCTTGGTTCGGCGCGCGGGCATTGTTCCTCCGACGGCGGGACGGACCGATTAGTCCGCCCGCTCGAACCGGTCAACGCCGGACGTTTGCGCTACTGGCCCTCGCCCACGGGCAAGCTGGCCTCGATCTCCGCCAGCGGCCCGGGCTCGACGTTCAGCACGTGCAGCTGCACGCCCGCGGCCACCCGGAAGGTGCCCGCGTTCACGGACATCTGCTGCGTGTCGGCGCCGTGCACCACCTCGAACTGCACCGTGCGGATGATGCCCGAGGTGATGCACTGCGCGCCCGCCGGACACGGCTGGTTCACGTAGGTGACCTGCTTCACCGTGACCGTGATCGGGCCGTTGAGCGCGAAGATCTCCCCGCCCTTCACCCGCTGGCGACCGGTGGTGAACGCGTTGGAGCTCGCAGGCGTCCCACCGGTGCCCGGAGGCGGAGGCGGCGTCTGGGTCTGCGGCTGCCCCTGTGACGTCGTCGGCGCCTTGCCGGGGACGGCATCCGGCTTCTGATCAGCGCTGGAGCTGGCGCATCCCAGCGTGGCCGCGAGGGCGATGAGGATGAAGCGGGACATCAGCGCTTCCTCCGGATGACGAGCAGCGCGAGCGCGCCCACCAGCGCCAGGAACGAGCTGCTGCCGCCGGTGCTGCCGCAGCCGCTGGAGCTGCCCGTGGAGCCGGAGCTGCCCGTGGAGCCGCCGCCGGTGGAGCCGCTGGTGGTCACCGCGCCGGTCGAGCCGCCCTGGGCCTGGCCGGGCACGCAGTTCACGTCGCCGGTGGACGTCGGGTTGCCGTCGGCCGCGGGGATCTGGCCGCTCGGGCACGGGTTGCAGAACGTGTACTGGTAGCCCGAGTAGTTGAACGTGATGCACGCCGCGCCGCCGCAGTCGACGGACTGGAGCGTGCCGTCGGAGCAGTAGCTGGCGCTGCCGTTGCTTCCACAGGCGCCCGTCGCGGGAACGCTGCCGCAGTTGCTTACCGGCGCCACGCAGTTGTAGCCGCCGTTCTGGGTGTCGACGCCGCAGGCGGTGTCGCCGTTCTGGTACGGGTCGGTGCTGCAGTCCACGAGGAGGACCTCGTTCTGCGGCGCGCCGTCGGCGGTGTCGTAGCAGTAGATGAGCGTGTTGCCCGTGCAGCGACCCGCGTAGGTTTCCGTGCCGCAGCCCGCCTGCGTGTCGGACACGGTGCACTTGCCGTTCGCGTCCTTCGAGAGACCGGGGATGCAGTCGCAGTTGGCGTCGTTATTGGAGCCCGGGTCGTTGCAGTTCGGGTTGCAGCTCGGGTCGGGCTGACACGAGCCCGTCTCGGAGCCAGCGCTGCCGCCGTACACGTAGCAGGTGTCGCAGGTGCACGAGCCGCCCTCCTGGTGCGCGTGATCGCCGCAGCCGCCGCTCTGGTCGGCCACGCACGACTTGCCGTCGGAGCTGGGGCTGTAGCCGTCGTTGCAGTAGCAGTAGCCGCTGCTGGCATCGACGTGCGCGTTCGCCGGGCACGCGCTCTGCGCCACCGCCACGCAGTTGCCGCTCGCGTCGGGCTGGTAGCCGGTGTCGCAGACGCACGAGCCGTTCGACGACGTCGAGTTCGCCGGGCAGCCGCCGCCCGAGCCTGCCGGCGCGGTCAGGCCCACGGTCTGCCAAGACGAGCCGAGCGCGTTGCAGGTGCCGGAGTCCATCCCCAGCTCGCTGCACGAGGTCATGGTCGCGTTGACCATGTCTTGGAACGACGACGTCGGGCCGAGGTGATCGTGCAGGGCCTTGAACCAAATCTTGCCGAGCGCGTCGAAGCCGTTGCCGCCGCCCGAGTCGATGGCCTGCTTGAAGATGCACGCCGCGTGGTTGGTGATGCCGCTGTTGGTGTGCACGCCGCCGTGGTCACCCTCGTCGGTGTCGGGGGCCTGATCCGGACCCACGTACTGCGACATGTTGGCGGGCTGCGGGCTGGCCACATTCCCGGGGTTGCACATGTCGCGAAGGGCGGGCTCAGGGCTCGAGAGGTTCGGTCCCACGCACAGATCGCCGATGTAGTTGTTGTTCTGCCCGTTCTGGTTCTTGAGGATCCAGCCGAAGACGTCGGCGTAGCTCTCGTTCAGCGCGCCGGACTGGTTGTGGTACGTGAGGTTCGCGGTGCCTTGCACCACGCCATGCCCCATCTCGTGGCCGGTGACGTCGAGGCACTTGGCGGTGTTGGTGAGGTTCGAGCCGTCGCCGTCGCCGTAGTGCATGGTGCCGAAGACCTGGCCATTGCTCGTGAGCGACACGAAGTACGCGTTGGCGAGGTTCTGGCCCTCGTGGGCGATGCCAGCGATGAGGCCGCCCGGGCCCGCCGGCGTCTGACCGAAGTCCCAGTTCTGCCAGCCGAAGGTGTTCTTGTAGTAGTCGACGGTGATCTTCACGTTCGACGCGATGCTGCCCGGCTCACCCGGCTGCGACGGCTGCGCGCCGTCGCTGAAGGGCGTGTTGACGTCGGTGGTGTTGTAGATGTTGCCGTTGTTGTCATTGTCGATGGTGTAGATGGCGCCGTTCGACATCGTGGCGATGTCCTTGAGCAGCACGCCCTGCCCGCTGATGTTGTCCACGTTCACGCTCACGTTGCTTCCGTCGAGCGTCTGCACGTTCATCGTGTCCGGGTTGCCGTCGGTGTAGACGCGCGAGAGGTGCGCCAGCACCGCGCCCGAGTTGGCGTCGATGTACTCGTCCTCGATGACCGGGACCTTTCCGGGCCGCGCCGGGAACGCCACGTGGACGCGGTACGCCAGGTGCGCGCCGCGGACGCCGTCGAGCGCGTCGCCCACGATCACCAGCTCCGCGTGCGAGGTCTCGAGCATGCGGCCCTTGAAGCCGCCCTCCGCGACCTTGATCGCCGTCCACGGCGTCACCGCGGGCGTGAGGTACTTGAAGTCGCGCAGGTCAGAGAGCTCGCTCTCCATCGCGTAGACGATGCCGCTCGGGCCGGCGTGCAGGCGAACCTGGTCGAACTCCACGGGCACGCCGTGGATCTGGCGCTGCACGCGCAGGTGCCGGTTGCCCATGCCGTCGAAGTCCTCGACGAGCACGTTCAGCTTCTCATCGGCGCGCAGCCCGAGCGCGTCGTGGCGATCGAGCAGGAAGGTGCCGATCTGCTCGTGCGTGGTGGGCAGGAACCCGAGCTGGCCCTGGGCGAAGCGCAGCAGGCCACGGCGGTCGAGCTGCACGCGCGCAGAGGGATCTCCAAGCTGCAGCGCGACTTGCGAAGGCATCGGTTGGGCGCTGAGACAGGCAGCCAGCAACACGGTCGACAACATGAGGGCAATCCCCCGAGAGCGGGTTGGCGGACGAATCCGGCCCAGAAGCCTACCTCAGCGCCTGCGGCATGTTGCGTGATGAATGGCCACCGCCAGCACTCCGACGCGCCGGCTTCCGAACGCATTCATGACGCGCCAAGCAACCTGGCGGGCGTGGCGACGACAATCCCACATGGCCCGCGTCGCCCTGCTGCTCTTGCTGGCTCTGCCGATGACGGCGAACGCGCGCGTCGGGCACATTCGACGCCACCTGCACCTTCGCGCGGGCATGCACAACCATGTGGCGCCCTGGGCGCTGCACCGCGTGCGTCGCGCGGTTCGGGCGCGGCACGTGGACGTCCCGGTCACCGCGTCGAACACGACGTCGAACACCCACGAGCTGCCGTTCAAGCCCGAGGGGCTGCCTGGCGTGGGCGCCGGCTTCGCGGCCGCGCGGCAGATGCAGCAGAACTGGAACGGCTTCCTGCTCGCCGAGTAGCGCCGGCCGTTCGCTCGCCTCGACGCTGGCCGTTCGCCACCGATAGACTCGCCCGGTTTGCAACGCTGGTCCGGGGAGTGTCGTGGCCGACTGGGTTCTCAACCGCGAGCGCCGCGATCGCCTGGTCGAGGCGCTCTTCCAGGTGCGGCCCGGCGAGTTCACCGTCACCTCGCTGTTGTTCCTGCACTGCTTCGCCATCGTGGGCGCGCTCACCATGGGCCGCGCCCTGCGCGACGCGCTCTTCCTCGCCCAGTTCGACAAGGGCGCGCTGCCGTGGATGTACGTGTTCCAGGCCTTCAGCGTGGCCTTCGCGAGCAGCATCTACGCGCGCTACGCCGACAAGGTCCGCAAAGACTTGATGGCCGGCGGCACCGCGCTGTTCTTGATGGTGAGCCTGCTCGGCTTCCGCGTCGGCATTTCGTTCGGGCACAAGTGGGTGATCGGCGTCCTCTACGTTTGGGTGGAGATTCTCGCCGCGGTGGGCATCATCCAGTTCTGGAACCTCGCGAACGAGATGTTCAACCCGCGCGAGGCCAAGCGGCTCTTCGGCATCGTGGGCGCGGGTGGCACCGCCGCGACGATCCTGCTCGGCCCGCTCATGGGCCCGTTCGCCAAGCGCTTCGGCACCGAGTCGCTGCTGTTTCCGTGCGCCGCGCTGATGTTCGGGACGTTCTGGGCCACGCGGCTCATTGGCCGGCGCCACACGGCGCGGCTCACCCAGAAGCGCACCGGCAAGAGCGCCCGCCAGAGCGGCGGCCTGATGAAGATCATCTCCAGCGGCCACCTGCGACTGGTGGCGCTCATCGGCGCGGCGACGTTCGTGACCACCACGCTCGTCGACTACCAGTTCAAGGCCATCGCGCAGGAGGTCTACAGCAAGGACCAGCTCACCGCGTTCTTCGGCCTGTTCTACGGCGTCTGCGGCGTGCTCTCGCTCTTCATCCAGCTCGGCGGCACGAGCCGTTTGCTCTCGCGTTACGGCGTGGTGGTGGCGCTGGCGCTCCTGCCAATTGGCCTGGCGATGGGCACGAGCTGCCTCATCGCGATCCCCACGGCGCTCTGGGCGGCGACGTGGGCCAAGGGCTCCGACAACGTCATTCGCTACACCATCAACGACGCGACCACGCAGCTGCTCTACTTGCCCGTGCCCGCGCAGGTCCGTGGCGCAGCGAAGGCGACCATCGACGGCGTGCTGAAACCCGGCTCGATCGCGCTCGCGGGCTTGCTGCTGCTCGGCTATCGGCAGCTCGGGCTGGGCACGCGGCCGATTGCCGGCATCACGCTCGCGCTGCTCGGCTTGTGGGTGCTGGGCCTGGCGCGGCTGCGCAACCAGTACGTGCGCTCGCTCCAGGACACCCTCAAGCAGCGGCGGCTCGACCTCGGCAGCGCCACCAGCAAGCTCGCCGACAGCGCGACGGCCAAGGTCATCGTGCGCGCGTTCGCGTCGAAGGACGCGCGCGAGGTGCTCAACGCCATCGAGCTCTTGCCGCACCTGCCGGAGCTCAAGCTCGACGAGCACCTGGACAAGCTCCTCGACCACTCCGACGCGCAAGTCCGTCGCGCGATTTTGGAGCACCTCGCGAAGCAGCCGACGCTCCACTTTGGCAACGACGTCTTCCGTCGCTTCGAGGACCCGGACGCGGCCGTGCGCGCTGCGGCTGTGCAGGCCTTCTGCGCCATCGGCCAGGACAAGGCCGTCCGCTCGGTGCGCGCGTTCTTGAAGGACCCGGACCCGGCGATTCGCTCGGCAGCGATCGTCGGGATGATTCGCTACGGCGGCCTCGACGGCGTGCTCAGCGCAGCCGAAGCGCTCAAGGCGCTCATCGGCGATCCCAGTCCTCAGATGCGGCAGTACGCGGCGCGCGTCCTCGGTGAGATTGGCGTGCGCAACTTCTACCAGCCGGTGCTGGAGCTCATGGCCGACAAGGAGCTCTCGGTGCGGCTCGCGGCGATCGAAGCTGCGGGTCGGCTGAAGAGCATCGAGCTCGCGCCGGCGCTGGTGTACCGGCTCAATCGCTCGGAGACGGCGCCCGCGGCGGTGACGGCGCTCGCGGAGTTCGGCGACAGCGTGGTGGAGATCCTCGACCGCGTGCTCGCGAACAAGGTCGAGGACCTGAGCATCCGGCGCAACGTGCCCCGCGTGTTGGCTGCGATTCGCTCGCCGCGGGCGATGTCGCTGCTGATGGAGCACCTCGACGATCCCGACGAGCGGCTGCGCAGCAACGTCTCTGCCGCAATTCGACGCGCCGCGCGCAAGAACCGCTCGCTCCGGCTCGATCGCGACAGGCTGCAGCAGAGCATCCAGAAAGAGCTCGCGCTCGCGTACGGCGCGCTCGCCCAAGCGCAGGCGATGGGGCTCGACAAGCTGCCGGGCGGTGACGTCGCGCGGCGCGGGCCCGAGGCGGCGCGCGCGCTGCTGCACTCGGCGCTGCTGGAGAAGGTCTTCGCGGTGGAGTCGCGCGTCTTCTCGCTGCTCACCGAGCTCTATCCCGAGGCGGGAATCGAGTTCGTGTGGGCAGGCATCCGCGACGCCAACCAGCGCGACGCCGCTCGCCTCCGCGCAAACGCCGTGGAGCTGCTCGACAACGTGCTCGACCGCGACGTGAAGCGGCGCTTGCTGCCGCTGCTCGAGGAGTCGCCGCGCGACGGCAAGCTGCGCGCGGTGGAGGAGGTCTATCCGCAGCCACAGCGGTCGAATGAGCGCGCGCTGCTGGAGCTGCTCGTCGACGAGAACGGCTGGGTGCGCGCGTGCGCGTGCCAGCTCGCGCGCGAGGAGAAGCTGGCCACGGCGTCGGACGCGCTGGTGAAGAACCTCGAGGCGCCCTGGCCGGTGCTGCGCGAGGTGGCGCTGGCGAGCCTGGGCGAGCTCGGCGGCCAGCCCGACCTGCCGCGGCTCATCGAGCGCGCGCGCCGCGACGAGGCCGAGGTGGTGCGGCAGCGCGCGGAGGCGCTCACCCGCGCGTCGGCGGCGGTCCGGACTGCTTAGAGTCCCCGCCCGAAAGCTGTGCTAGGACTTCACCCCGCGATGCTCACCACGGTCGAGAAAGTCCTCTTCCTCAAGTCCATCGACCTGTTCTCGCAAATTCCCGGCGAGGACCTGGCCCAGGTCGCGCTCGTGGCGAGCGAGGAGGCGCGCGAGGCCACCGAGGACATTTTTGTCGAAGGCGACGTCGGCGACGCGCTCTTCCTGGTGCTCGAAGGAAAAGTTCGCGTGCATCGGCAGGAGAAGACCATCGCCGAGCTCGGCGAGCGCGAGTGCTTCGGCGAGATGGCCATCCTCGATGCCAGCCCGCGCATGGCCACCGTCACCGCCATCTCCGACGTGGCGCTCCTGAAAATCGCCCGCGAGGACTTCGAAGAGCTGCTTCAAGAGAAGCACGCCATTGCCCAGGGCATCATCAAGGTGCTCACCAGGCGTCTGCGCGAGGCGAACCGCGCGTAGCGCTCACTTGAAGAGCTGCGGAAACACGTAGCCCACGCAGGTGAGCGGGTTGAGCGCCTTGGGCAGCACGCCCTTCCAGAACGGCCAGCCCGCTTGCGGCGGCGGCAGCTCGGCGCGAATGCGCGTGGCCTCTTCGGAAATCTGTCCGCGCCCGCGACCGGTGACATCCATCCACGCGCCGATCTGCAGGAGCCCCGCGACCGGCCCCATCGACCAGCGCGGAAAGAACTGCATGTGCTGCTCGACGGCGTCGGCCATCGCGCCGATGCGCTCGTCGGGAATCTGTCCCGTGAGCTCCGCGCGCAGCAGCCGACTCGACGCAATCGGGAACGGCTTCCCGGAGACGCGGTGACCTTCGCAGAGCCCGAGGTCGTGGAAGAGCGCGGCGAGCGCGAGCCCCTCTTCGTCGAAGTCGAGCGCGCGCTTGTGACCGACGGCGCGCGCGAGGTGAAACGTGCGCAGCGTGTGCGCGACGATGAGCGCCGGCGCCGCTTGCTCGAGGAGCGCCCTCGCCTTCTTCACCGGCAAGGTGTCGGGCAGCTCGAGCGTGCTCATGTCGCCGACCGACCCGCGAGGATGAGGGCCGCGCTCACGAGCTCGAGCACGGCGACGCCGACGAACTTCACGTCCGGCACGCCGTCGAGCGCGAAGCTCACCAGCCGCGCCGTCGCCTGAAAGCCAATCATCAAGCCGCAGCAGTCTCCGAGCA
Source organism: Deltaproteobacteria bacterium (assembly GCA_018266075.1). GTDB lineage: Bacteria > Myxococcota > Myxococcia > Myxococcales > SZAS-1 > SZAS-1. The sequence continues at coordinate 40,689 of JAFEBB010000013.1, forward strand.
GTCGCTCCTGCGGCCGACGCGCGGCGAGCAGCATCGTCCCCGCGAGACCGAGCCAGAAGCCGCTGAACACCGCGCGGAACTCGTTGAAGTTCACGGGCCCGTCGAGCGCGACGTGGTACTGCGCGGCCACCACACGCGGAGCGGCGAGCGCGGCGATGGCGATCGCGAAGAACGTGAGCCCGGAGCCCGCGAGCGCCATTCGGCGAAGCGTGAGTCGCAATCTCCCCTCCGGGCACCAGCGTACTTGAAGGCCGTGCCACGCGCCCGTACCCTCGCGCGCGTGAACCCGGGGCATCCCATGACACGTAGCCTTCTCGCCGGCGCGCTCGGCGCGCTCGCGATGTTCGTCGCCATCTCTTCGCTGGGCGCCGCGCCCACCAAGGTGGCCCACTCGGCCGACGTCGAGGCCCGCGCGAACGAAGAAGTCGAATACAAGTTCTTCGTGCCCTCCAGCGGCGCGGCCTTCACCAATGAGCACGAGCAAGAGCTCAACACCATGGGCGCCCAGGGTTGGAGGGTCGTCTCGCCCATCTACTCCGGCGGCATGCTCAACAGTTACTTGATGATGCGCGCGAAGCGGTGAACGCGCGCCTCGCCACGCTCGCAGCGGTCGTCCTCGCGGCCTGCACGCACGCCGCGCCCGTCCACGCTGCGCCCGATGCCGGCGCGTGGACGCCCAAGAAGATCCCCGAGGTCCTCGTTGGGGCCGGGCCAAATGGATGTGCGAATTACCTCCAGGACGCGCGTCCGGTGATGGGAACGTGGGCCGAGCTGCAGCTCTGCGCGTCCGGTCCACGCGAGCTCAAGGCCGACGCCGACGCCGCCTTCGCCGAGCTCCAGCGCGTCGAGAACCTGCTCTCCACGTGGAAGGCCACGAGCGAGATCTCCGCCGTGAATCGCGAGGCCGGCAAGCAGCCGGTGCATGTCTCGCCGGACACCTTCGAGGTGCTGCAGAAGGCGCGCGAGTTCAGCGCGCGCAGCGATGGGCTCTTCGACATCACCTTCGCTTCGCTGCAGCTCTGGCACTTCGACGAGGACTTGAAGGCGCAGGTTCCCACGCAGGAGCAGGTGAAGCAGCGGCTCGCGTTGGTCGGGTGGCAGCACGTGGTGCTCGACGCCGCCAAGCAGACGGCCTTCATCGACCGCGCGGGCACGCGGATCGATCTCGGCGGGATCGGCAAGGGCTTCGCGGTGGACAAGGCCGTCGCCGTGCTGCGCACGCGCGGCTTGCACGACTTCGTGGTGAAGGCCGGAGGCGATTTGTACTGCTCGGGCAAGCACGGCGAGCGGCCGTGGAAGGTGGGCGTTCGCGACCCGCGCGACGACGAGGGCGGCTTCTTCGCGGTGATGCCCGTGCAGGACGCGGCCTTCTCCACCAGCGGCGACTACGAGCGCTTCTTCGTGCTCGGCGGCAAGCGCTACCACCACATCATCGACCCGCGCACCGGCTACCCCGCCACCGCCAGCCGCAGCGCCACCGTGCTCGCGCGCGACGCCACCGAGGCCGAGGGGCTCACCAAGCCCGCGTTCATCCTCGGCCCCGAAGCGGGCGCGGCTTGGGTGCAGAAGCTCGGCGCCGAGGCGATCATCGTCGGCGCGGATAACCGTTTGGTTACAACGCCGGGCCTCGAGGGCAAGCTGGAGATTCTGCATCCGCCGACGGCTGGCGACGGGCCGTGACCCCGGAAATCGCTACGGACAGCTCGTCAGCGAGGTGATCCAGCCGTCGATGAGCGAGATGCCGTTGGTGTCGAGCTGGTGCTTGGCCAGCGGCGGCATGGCGTTCAGGCCCAGCGCGTGGATGCGCGCAGAGACGATCGAGTGCGCGGGATCGCCAGGTGCAATGAGCTCGGCGCCCGAGATGCCCAGGTCACCTTGCGTGGGAGCGGTGCCGCAAGCGCCCATGTCGTGCGTGCTCGTGTCGTAGCGGAAGTCCTCCGGGCCCTGGCCCGGGCCGCCGGGCCGGTGGCAGATGGAGCAGTTCACGTGCAGGTACGCCTTCGCTCGCGATTCGAGCGCGTCGGTTCCGAACGGATCCGGGTAGGCCTCGATGTTCTGCGAGCCACCGAGCGGCGCGTCGAACATGCCGATGTGATCGAGCGTGTCGAGCTCGTTGGCCGTGATGCCCGACGACGCGTAGGTCAGCGTGCGGTTGAGCTGGCCGTTCTCGAGCCCCAGCGTGCGGCCCGCGGCGGTGGTGTGGCACTGCATGCACTGCGAGCGGCTCGGGAAGTACCAGGTCTGGCCGCCCACATCCTCGGTGTCCGCGCCCGTCTCGAGGTCCGCGTCGGTGCCCGCGGAGTTCCAGCGATACGTGTAGCCGGCCCAGTCGCCGTCCTGGTGGTGCACCATCAGGCGCGTCTCGGTGCGGATGCCGTTCACGTAGAAGGTCTTCATCACCACCGAGCCAATGGGCAGGTCCCAGTCACCGTCGCTGTTCACGTGGATGGTCGTGCCGTCGGGGATGGCGAAGTAGCGGTCCTTCTGCGCGCCGTCGCTCCAGAGCTTGGCGTTCACGTCGTAGGGAATCATGCCGGCCGCGGGCTGGGTCGCGTCGTTCGGGTTCACGCAGCCGGTCGCGGAGAGCGTCAGCGGGAAGTTCGACGTCGTGCCGCCCGAGGGCACCAGCTTGTAGATGTTCCCGTCGCCCACGTTCGTCGCGTAGAGCTCGCCGTCCTGGCCCTCCTGCCACGAGGAGATGCCGCCCACGCCGTCGAGCACCGTGGGCGCGTACGCGCCGGTGGCGTCGCTGGTGAGCGCCCAGATGTTGCCCGAGCCTTCGTCCGAGTAGATGTAGAGGCCGTCGAGGTCCGGCAGCGCGCTGCCGTGGTACACGAAGCCGCCGATGATCACGTTGCCGTCGCCCGAGGCGTGCGAGTACGCGTAGACCGGCAAGATGGTGCCGGGCACATTGCACGGGCCGGAGTCGTCGATGAGCTGGAAGCCTTCGCAAACGCTCCAGCCGTAGTTGCCGCCGTTCTGCAGCGGCGTGTCGATCTCCTCGTAGCGGTCCTGGCCCACGTCGCCGACCCAGAGGTCGCCGGTCGCGGAGTCGAAGCTCCAGCGCCACGGGTTGCGCAGGCCGTACGCGTAGATCTCAGGAAGCCCCGCGCTCGCGTTGCCCGCGAACGGGTTCGACGGCGGGATGCCGTACGGCGAGCCCGAGTGCACGTCGATTCGGAGCATCTTGCCGAACCAGACCTGCGTGTTCTGGCCGTTGTGCTGCGGGTCGTAGCCCGAGCCGCCGTCGCCGATGCCGATGTACAGGTAGCCGTCCGGACCGAAGACGATGTTGCCGCCGTTGTGGTTCTCGTAGGGCTTGTCGAAGGCGAGGAGCACGCTCTCGCTGCTGGCGTCGAAGGTGACGCCGTTGTCGCTGGACGTAAAGCGAGAGAGTGTCGAGCGCCCGGGTGCCGTCGACGAGGTGTGCGTGTAGAAGAGAAAGACCTCGTGGTTGGTGGCGAAGTTGGGATCGAAGGCCATGCCCAACAGGCCCATCTCCTGGCCGTCGTAGTGGACCTCGGTGTGGATATCGAGCACCAGCGTGACCTGGCTCTGCGTCACGTTCGGGTCATTCGGGAAGCGCCAGACGCGCCCGCCCTGCTCGATGACGTACCAGTACGAGGGATCGCCGGGCATCTGGTACAGGCCCACCGGCGCGTTGAAGCCGATGTTCGTGAAGGTTTGCCTGACCGCGGCACTGGTGTTGAGCGTGGGCCGCGCGGGCGCGACGCACGTCGTGTTCGACGGCCGCGAGCTCAAGCCATAGAGCCCCACGGTGCCGCTGGAGCCGCTCGAGCCGCCGGTGGTGGTCGTCGAGCTGGACGAGCCCGTCGAGCTGGTGGAGCTCGCGGAACCCGTCGAGCTGGTGGAGCTCGTACTAATGGTCGAGCCGGTCGCCGATGTCGTCGAGCCGGATGAGCCCGTGGAGCTGGTGGTGCTCGTCGTTCCGGTGGAGCCCGTGGAGCTGGTGGAGCTCGTGGTCGACGTTCCGCTCGAGCTGCCATGGCTGCCGGTGGAGCTGGCGTCGCCCGTCGAGGCCGCCCCGCTGGAGCTGCCGTGGCCGCCGGTGGAGCCGGCTGCGGTCGAGCCGCTGGCGGCGGCGCCGGTGCTGCTGCTGGTGGCTGGAGGTTGAACCTTGGCGGTGGTGCACGCCGCGAGACAAAACGCGGCCGCGAGAAGTCCACGCTTCGACATGAATGCCCCCGAATTTGTCGGGCATCCTACGTCAGGCCGCAGAGGGATGGGTCGCGGTGGCGTGGCCATGCCCCAGCCAGGCCATCAGCGGTCCCGCTCCCGGCGCCGACGCGAGGTAGAAGAGGCCGGGCAGCCACATCGGAATGCCGGCGACGTCGGGCTGCAGGTGCGCGAACAGGTGCAGGTGCACGAGCACGACTTCCGTCGTCGGGCCGAGCACCGCGGCGAGCAATCCCACGGCGACGGTTCCCCAGCTGCGATCGGTCGCGAGCCAGAGCACGAGGAAGCCGGCCACGAGCACTCCCAGCTTCACCGCGTTCGACACCGGCAGGTAGCCGCTCGCGAAGTACAGCACGCCAAATGCGAGAGCGCAGGTCCAGCGCGCGACGGGCGCGATCGGCGCGGCGCCGCTCAACTTCCGCGCGAGCGCCCAGCTGACGCCGAGCAGCGTGTACGCGCCCGCGAAGAGCAGCGGCACCCACCACGCCTCCATGGAGAAGACGGGATCCGGGTACGAGATCGTGCCGCTGTGCGAGTGGAAGCCATCGAGGACGGTGCCGCCGGCTGCGCCCATCGCCAGCATCTTCAAGCTGCCGGCGAGCGTGGGTCGCATGTTCAGCGCGCGGGAGCTGCCGGGCTCGCGGGCCCGACGGGCTTGCCGCCCTCCCCGCTCAGCCTGGACCAAAGCGCGCTCACCGCGACGGCGACGAGCAGCACCGCCTGGGCCACGAGCCCCTCGACGCTGTTGTACAGGCCGACGGCCGACACGCTGCTGAACGCGAGCGGCGTGAGCCTCAGCCAACCGGCCTCCTGCAGCGCGCGCACGCCGTGGCCGACCATGACCACCGAGAGTCCGATGAGCAAGAGGCCGCAGGTGAGCAGGAACGGGCGCAGCGGGAGCTTCTTGCCCACGCGCATGAAGCCGAGCACGGCGACCGCGAGTGCCGCAGCGCCCGCGGTCGCGCCGAGCCAGAGCATGAGCGTCTGGCCGCCGGTCTCGATGAGCAGCCCGCGGTAGAAGACGACCACCTCGAACATCTCGCGGAACACGGCCAGGAACGCGAGGCCCATCACCGCCGCCGCGCTGCCGGCGCCCGGCGCCTGCTTGTTGAGGAAGCCCAGCCAGCGCTGCGCGTGGGCGCGCGCGAGCAGCCAATGGCTCGCGTAGAAGAGGAAGGCCGCGGTGAGCAGCTGCACCACGCCCTCGACGGTCTCGCGGTTCGCGCCCGACGCGGCGATGAGGTGCCCCGAGACGAACCAGGTCACGACGCCCGTACCGAGCGCGAGCATCCAGCCCGTGTGCACCGCGCGCGCCTGGCTCTGGCGGCCGCTGCGCTTGAGCACCGCGAGCAGCGTGGCAACGAGCAGCGCGGCCTCGAGCCCCTCGCGCAGGACGATGATCAGCGAACCCCAGAACGCCACCTGCGCGGCGCCCTTGGTGTTCGTCTGGCCTTGCGCCTCGAGCAGCGCGTCGAGCCGGGCCTCGCGCGAGCGGACCACATCCGGCACATCGCCCGCTTCCATGGCGCCGCGGAGCTGCACGAACGCGTCTTCGACCTCCGACACGCGATCGGCGTCGCGCGCGCGCAGGGCAGGCTCGCGAGGCTCGTAGCCGTCGAGGTAGGCGGTGAGCAGCAGATTCCGAGCGCCAGCGCGATCGCCTTGCACGTAGCTCATCGACGCGCGCGAGAACGCGCTGCGCACGGCATCCAGATCGCCCGAGGGCGGCGGAACGTACGCTCCGGTCTGGCGGAGGAACGCCAGCGCGTTGGTCGCGTCATCCGGGGGGATGTGCGCGTTGGTGAGGCGTCCGAGGATGTCGCCGTCGGTGAGCGTCGCGAGCTGCGGCGGACCGACCGTGAGCCCCGCGGCAATCAGCGTCACGCGCGCACGAGCCGCATCGGCGGGCCCGCTTCGAAGCGTGAAGATCCACGTCGCCAGATCCCAGCGGTCGGACTCGCTGAGCACGTCGAAGCTCGGCATCGACGTGCCCTTCACGCCATACGTCACCGCGTTGAACGCGCGGAACGGGGAGAGCTTGTCCATGCGCTCGGCTTCGTCGAAGCGCGCGGGCGTGGGGTGAAGCTCGCGGGCGGTGTCGGTGAGCGCCTTGCCGTCGAGGCCATGGCAGGCGGCGCAGGCCTGCTCGTAGAGCGCCGCGCCATGCGACCTCTGCGGCAGCGCCGTCGGCGCCGTGGCGATGCCGTACCGCGCGACCAACTCCGTGCGCAGCGCGTGCAGCCCGGTCGCGAGCACGTCGCCATCGGCGATTTGCGCGGCCTGGGCATCGAGCTTCACCAAAGCCGGCGCGGCGTCGAAGCCCACCTCCTTCGACGGCAGCAGCTTCGCGATCTCGAGCGCGTCGGCGAGCAGCCCGCGCTGCTCCGCGTACTCGCTCTGGGTGGTGATCTTTCCGTGGTCGACCGCGCGCGGATAATCGGCGGCCACGTAGTCGACGAGCGTCACCAGCTGCTGGGCCTGGCTGCGGACGTCGGCGCTCACCTCTTCCGCGCGCGCAGGCGCCGCGAGGGACACGACGGCCAGCCCGGCCACGAGGGCGAGCAATCGGCGAAAATGATTCTGAGAATCATTCTCAATCATTGCCGACCAATATACGGCCCTCGTGCCAGCGAGGCAAACCAGGCTGGCGGGCCTCGCGGGCGAGCCGTTCGACAGTCGCTTGTCGCCAGAAAGTCCGGATTCTGATAGCGATTACGCCCATGCCCTCGAAGACCTCTGGCGAAACCACGATGCCGTCGGTGGAAGCTCCCAAGGAGCCGCTCGATCGGCGGCGGGTCGGCGCGCGCATCGCGCTGCGCATCCTGCGCGCGAGCCACATCATGGAGCGCGACGCGAACACCATCGCGCAGCAGTCGGGGCTGACGCTGCAGCAGTGGTTCCTGCTCTCGCTGCTCGAGGACGAGGGCGGCACGGCGTCGATGACGCGGATGGCGCGCTTCGCCAACGTCACGCGGCAGAACGTGGCGGCGATGGTGAGCCGCATGGTGCAGATGCAGGTGGTCACGACCGAGCGCGACCCGAAGGATCGCCGCTCGTCGCTGGTGACCATCACCGAGTCCGGCAAGAAGCGCCTGAACGAGGCCGCCCCGCTCCGCGACGAGTGGACGATGGAGGTCTTCGCCGCGCTGACGGACCACGACCTCAACGAGATCGATCGCTTGCTGCGCCTGGTGTACCGCTCGGTGGCCGTGCGCGCCGCGGCGGATCCAGACGACACGGCGTCTTAACCGATTCGTTAAACTCGCTCGTGGCCAGCCACCAGCCACCAGCCACGGTCGTTATTCTTCGGCCATGAACGGGTACTTGTAGTCCCGCGGCGGCGAGAACGTCTCCTTCACCGAGCGCGCGCTCACCCAGCGCACCAGGTTGAGCTTGCTGCCGGCCTTGTCATTGGTGCCCGAGGCGCGCGCGCCGCCGAACGGCTGCTGGCCCACGACGGCGCCCGTGGGCTTGTCGTTGACGTAGAAGTTGCCCGCGGTGTTCCGCAGCGCGCTCGCGGCCTGGCGAACCGCGCGGCGATCGTTCGCGAAGACCGCACCGGTGAGCGCGTAGGGCGAGCCGCCGTCGACGAGCGACAGCGTCTCCTCCCACTTCGCATCCGGGTACACGTACGCGCTGACCACGGGCCCGAAGATCTCTTCCTTCAAGAGCCGGTTGTCCGGGTTGGTGGTCTCGATGAGCGTGGGCTGCACGAAGTAGCCGCGCTCGTTGTCGCACTTGCCGCCGCAGATGACGCGATCACCCTGGGCGCCGTCGATGTAGCCCTTGATGCGGCTGAATGCCTTTTGATCGATCACCGCGCCCATGAAGTTCCGGAAGTCGGTGATGTCGCCCATCTTCATCTCGGCGGCGATGGCGGCCACGCGATCGCGCACCTCCGGCCAGAGCGACTGCGGCACGAACACGCGGCTCGCGGCCGAGCATTTCTGGCCCTGGTACTCCCAGCCGCCGCGCGCGATCGCGACAGCCAGCGCCTGCGCGTCGGCCGAGGCGTGCGCGACGATGAAGTCCTTGCCGCCGGTCTCGCCCACGAGGCGCGGGTAGCCGCGGTAGCGCGCCGGGTTCTGCCCCACGGTCGACCACATCGAGTTGAAGACCGCGGTCGAGCCGGTGAAGTGCACGCCGGCGAGGTCGTGGTGCGTGAGCGCCACTTCGCTGACCGCAGCCGCATCGCCCGGGACGAAGTTGATGACGCCCGGCGGAACGCCTGCTTCCTCGAGCAGCTTGTAGATGTACCAGGCGGACAGCATCGCCGTGGCGGCAGGCTTCCAGATGACGGTGTTGCCCATGAGCGCGGGCGCGGTGGGCAGGTTGCCGCCAATCGACGTGAAGTTGAAGGGCGTGACCGCGTAGATGAAGCCCTCGAGCGGCCGGTAATCCACCATGTTCCACATGGTGTTGTTGGAGATGGGCTGCTCCGCGTACAGCTCCTGCGCGAAGTGGGTGTTGAAGCGCCAGAAGTCGATGAGCTCGCAGGCCGCGTCGATCTCCGCCTGGAACGCGGTCTTCGACTGCCCCAGCATCGTGGACGCGTTGATGGTCGCGCGCCAACGCGTGGTGAGCAGCTCGGCGGCGCGGAGGAACACGGCCGCACGATCTTCCCAGGGCCAGTTGGCCCACTCGCGCTGCGCGGCCTTCGCCGACTCGATGGCCTGGAGCACGTGCTCCTTCTTGGCCTTGTGGAAGGTGCCGAGCACGTGCTTGTGGTTGTGCGGCATCACCACCTGCTGGGTGTCGCCGGTGCGGATCTCCTTGCCGCCGATGACGACAGGCATGTCGACCTGCTCGCCGGCCATCTGCTTGAGGCGCGCCTTGAGCTCGAGCTTCTCGGGCGAGCCGGGGCCGTAGCTCTTCACCGGCTCGTTGACCGGCGGCGGGACGTGACGCGAACCGCTGAACGCAGGGAGACCTTGCTCGGCAGGCGGGAGGGGCATGGCGGACCTCGTGAGGGTGCCAACCTAACCCGGCGCGCGGCCTCTGGCACGTCGTCAGTACGGGTGGACCGCGCCCGTATCCACCACCTCGAACGCCGATCCCGGCACCTGCGACAGCGTCGCCAGGTTGGAATCGCTCCAGCGCGAGTCGGGCGCGCCGGAGAGGTACCAGTCGCCGCCGGTGTCGGCGAGGAACATGCCGTACTTCTTCAGGGCGCGGAGGATGACCTGCACCTCGGTCGGGAAGCCGCTCTCGTCGAAGCTGGCCTTGAGGCGGAAGCGCGCGCCCATGGGAGCGTGGGTGGCGTCGCTGCCGGCCTGGCCGTCGCTGTGCGTGGCCGGGTAGATGTACGCGTGCTGCACCGACGACGCCGTGAAGCGGAGCGCGTGGGTGATCTCGCCGCTCATCACTTCGTCGTATTTCACGAGTCCGGGGAGCAACGGCAGGCCCGCGGCGTCGGCGCTGGTCCAACCATCCGGGCGGATCTGGTTCTGACTGAGGTCCCAGACGGCGCCCGAGCCCGCGCTCCAGCTGTTGCTGCCGGGGTACGCGCTGTACAGCTCGTAGAGGATGCACGTGCCCTGCTGCACCACGAGCACGTGGCGATCGCCATTCGAATTGGAGCCGCCCTCGATGGGCGCGTTCATCGGCACCGGGTACGGACCGGGATCGCTCTCGCTGGCATAGGTGAAGCTCAGCGGCACCATGGCCTGGCTCTGCGGCACCACCACGAACGGGATGCCGTTCGGCGCGCCGGCCCACACCGTGCCGAAGTCAGGGTGCATGCCGGTGCTGCTGCCCACGTTGCCCACCCACTGGCTCGACATCGAGCTCACCGGGTACTGCGAGATGTCGGTGTTCCACCAGCTGTCCGCCGGGAAGAGCTGGCAGCCGCCGAGCGTGGCGACGTTGCCGTTCAAGCCCGAGCCCGTGCCCGACGTGCCGCTGCTGCCCGTCGATGAGCCGCTCGAGCTGGAACTGCTGCTCGACGACGAAGATGACGAGCTCGAGGTGCTGCTGGAGCTCGAGCTGTGACCGTGGCCGCCGCTCGACGTCGACGAGCTGCTGCTGCTCGTGCTCGTCCCGCTCGAAGACGAAGACGACGTGCCGCTTGTCCCGCTCGAGCTCGAGCTGCTGCTGGTTTCCGTCGCGCCGCCGGTCGACGATGCCGAGCTCGACGAGGTGCCGCTGCTGCCCGAGGTCGCGCCGGTGTTGTCGGTGCCGCCGAAGCCAGTGGTCGAGGCGCTCGACGACGACGTGGCGCCGTGGCTCGTGCCGCTCGCTCCGCTGCTGCTCGAGCTGGCAGTCGTCGAGGTCGAAGAAGGTTTGACGGTGCCGGGTCCGCACGCGGTGAACACGGCAGCTGCGATGAGGATCTGAGAAGTTCGAATCATGCGTCGGCGCGTGAGCAAGCGCCGTACCGCGTCGCGTTTCCCTGCGAACTTTCAAGTGTGCAATGCGGAAGTTGATGCGCGCGCGCTTCACTCTTGTGGCCTCGCGTCCGCAACTCACGCCGCGATAACGTCGATCGATGCCGTCGCGCGTGCTCAGGCTTCCGGCGAAGGGCGTCCTGCTCGTGTCGATCGATCTCCACGGCAACCACGAGGACTTCGCGCAGCCGGGCGAGGTCACCGCGCGCGTGCTGGCGGCGGTGTCGGAGCCGAATTGCCCGCTGACGTTTCTCGTCCACGGGCACGACCGCGACCCGAACGGCTGGTTCATCGAGGGCGGCAACCAGATCGAGCCCGTCATCTTCGGCGCGCCGCGCGCGAACAAGCGCTACCTGCGGCTGGCGCTCGACGCGCGCTACCCAGGTGTGACCGCGCTTCGCGACGGCGAGGAGATCCGCAGGCTGTACGACTGAATCACGGCGCTTTCCGTGCTGGACGGCGTCGGCTACGTTTCGGCGCGCATGGCGCAACGCATCCCCGATCATCCGCGCGGGCCCGAGCTGACCATCGAGGCGTTCGGCGAGCCGATCTCGGCGCACGATGGCGACAGCGTGGCCGCCGCGCTCCTGGCCGCTGGCCGGAGCGTGTTTTCACGCAGCGTGAAGTACCACCGCCCGCGCGGGCCGTTCTGCTTGGCAGGCCGCTGCTCGAACTGCCTGGTGCGCGTGGACGGCGTACCGAATCGCTTCGCGTGCACCACGCTGGTCGCGCCGGGCATGCGCGTGGAGGCCCAGAACGTCCTCGGCTCCGCGAGCCACGACGCCCTCGGCGCGATCGACTTTCTCTTCCCGCGCGGGCTCGATCACCACGAGATGTTCGCGGGCGTTCCCGTCGTGGAGAAGGCCGTGGCCGGCGTGGCGCGGCACCTCGCGGGGCTCGGGAAGCTGCCGGACAAGGTCGCCGCGGTCGCGCCGAGAGCTCAAGCGCGGAGCGTTGATCTCGCGGTCGTCGGCGCGGGCCCCGCGGGGCTCGCCCTCGCAAAGGCGGCTGCGGAGGCAGGCTTGAAGGTCGAGCTCGTCGACGAGAGCGCGCAGCCTGGCGGTCGCCTGGAGTGCCAGCTGCCCGATGCGCACGACGCCTGGGAGAACTGGGCCGATGGCGCCGCGGATGCCGTTGCGAAGCGCGGCCGGCTGACGCTCACCACGCTCGCGCTCGCGGGCTATCGCGATTCACAAGGTCCGTTCCTCGCGCTGCGCACCGTGCCCGAGCCGGAGTCGATGACCGTGCTGCACGCGCGGCGCTTCGCGATCTGCACCGGCGGCAGCGAGACGCTCCCGCAGTTTGGCAACAACGACCTGCCCGGCATCTTCGGCGCACGCGGCCTGATGAAGCTGGTTCGTCGCCACGGCGTGCTGCCAGGTGAGCGCGCGGTCGTCTTGGCCGAGCACGCGGAAGGGCTCGCCGTCGCCGAGGCGCTGGCCGCGCTGGATGTGGAGATCACGGCGGTCGTCGATCCCAGCGGCACGCTGAAGCACAAGTCGCTGCCCGTCATCCACGGTCACCTCGACAGCGCGAGCGGACGCACGAACGTGTCGAAGGTGAAGGTCGCGCCGAAGTCGGGCCGCGCGAAGTCGTTCGCCTGCGACATGCTCGTGGTCAGCGCCACGCCCGCGCCGTCGTTCGAGCTCGCGCGGCAGCTCGGGCTCAAGGCCGACTTCATGGACCACGTGGGCTTCACGCTGCAGGCCAAGCGCGACGGGACGACGCCGCTGCCGCACGTCTTTCTCGCGGGTGAAGTGACCGGGCCGATGGATGTCGCGGGCTGCATTGCGCAGGGCGAGGCCGCTGCGAAGGCCATCATCGCCAGCGTGCGCGCGGAGGCGGCGCCATGAGCAAGACGCTCGTCTGCACCTGCGAGGACGTGACCGTCGAGGACTTCGAGAAGGCCATCGCGCGCGGCTACAAGGACGTCGAGAGCGTGAAGCGCTACACCGGCTTCGGCACCGGCGTCTGCCAGGGCAAGAGCTGCCTCGCGCGCGCCGCGCAGTTGCTCTGCGACAAGGGCGGCGAGCCGCCGGAGAAGCTCGGGCCCATCACCCCGCGGCCGCCGTTCCGGCCCACGCGGTTCGGCGCGCTGGCGAGCGTCGAGGACTTCGACGAGGTGCCGCCCAAGGGCATCCCGCCGCCGATCAATCTGCAGTCGAGCCCGTACCGCCCGAGCGAGCCCGCGCCCGCGCGCGCGAAGATCGTGATCATCGGCGGCGGCATCATGGGCCTGGCGCTCGCGTGGAACCTCGCGAAGCGCGGCGAGCGCGACGTCGTCGTCCTCGAGAAGGGCTACCTGTGCGCCGGCGCGTCGGGCCGAAACGGCGGCGGCGTGCGCATGCAGTGGAGCACGCGCGCCAACATCGAGCTCGCCAAGCGTTCCATGGAGCTCTGCAAGTCGTTCGCGCGCGAGCTCGGCGTAAACATCTGGCTGCGCCAGGGCGGCTACCTGTTCCTGGTGCGCACGGACGAAGGCGCGCGCCGGCTCGAGCGCAACGTGCGGCTGCAGAACTCGCTGGGCGTGCGCACCGAGCTCATCTCGCCCGACGGCGCCCGCGACGTGGTGCCGCAGCTCTCCGCCAAGGGCATCGTGGCCGCCGCGTTCAACCCGGACGACGGCGTCATCTTCCCGTGGCCGTTCCTCTGGGGCTACGCGTCAGGCGCGCAGAAGCTGGGCGTGCGCGTGGAGACGTTCACGAAGGTCACGGGCTTCCAGATTGCGCAGGGCCGCGTGCGCGCCGTCGAGACCGATCGCGGGCCGATTCAGTGCGAGCAGGTCGTGCTCGCCTCGGGCGCGTGGAGTCCGCAGATCGCGCAGCTCGCGGGCGTGAAGCTGCCCAACGAGCCGCACCGGCACGAGATCCTCGTCACCGAGCCGCTCAAGCCGTTCCTTAACCCTTTGGTTTCAGTTCTCGATTCGGGCTTGTACTTCTCGCAGTCGATGCGCGGCGAGATCGTGGGCGGCATGGGCGATCCGCACGAGCCACCGGGCCTGGAGATGGGCTCGACGTTCGGATTCCTGGCGCGCTTCTCGAAGGCGATCCTCGAGCAGGTTCCCGTGCTCGGTGACGTGAAGGTCGTGCGCCAGTGGGCCGGCTGCTACGACGTCACGCCCGACAACGCGCCCATCCTCGGCCGCACACCCGAGCTGCCGAACCTGGTGCAGATGTCGGGCTTCGTGGGGCACGGCTTCATGATGGCGCCCGCGGTCGCCGAGCGGACCGCTGCGTGGCTCGCGGGTGAGAAGGACGAGCTCTTCGAGAAGTTCTCGCTCGCGCGCTTCGCCGAAGGCAGGTTGGAGAAGGAAGACTTCATCATCGGCTGACCCGCTTAGGATGGGTGGCGATGTCCGAGAACCTGACGCTCAAGCCGCACGCGACCGCGAACCTGGTGGGCCAGGTGATCGGCCACTTTCGCGTGGTCGACCGGCTCGGCGAGGGCGGCATGGGCGTGGTGTACCGCGCCGAGGACATGAAGCTGCGGCGACCCGTGGCCCTCAAGGTCATGCCGCCGGAGATCGCCCGGAACCCGGAGCTGCGCGCGCGCTTCCTGCGTGAGGCCCGCGCGCTCGCCGCGGCGACCCATCCCAACATCGCCGCCGTGTACGAGGTCGATGAATCGGGCGAGCTCGCGTTCCTGGCCATGGAGCTCGTGGAAGGCCAGACCCTGCGGCACGTCCTCGCTGACGGGCCGCTGGAGCTGAACCGCGCGCTCACCATCGCCCGCGAGGTCGCGCGCGGGCTGGAGCGTGCGCACGCGGCCGGCGTGATTCACCGCGACCTCAAGCCCGACAACGTGATGGTCGCGCCCGACGGCTCGGTGAAGCTGCTCGACTTCGGCCTCGCCAAGCAGGAGGTGCTCGCGCCCGACGAGCTCACCAACTCCGGCAAGACGCTCGACGGCCAGCTCCTGGGCACGCCGGGCTACATGGCACCCGAGCAGGCGCTCGGACGTGCCGTGGACGCACGCGCGGATCTCTTCGCGCTCGGGGTGATGCTCTTCGAGCTCCTCACCGGCGAGCGGCCCTTTGGCGGCGAGACCGTGATGGAGCGGGTGATGGCCGTGGTGCACGAGGCGCCGCGCGACCTGAACACGCTGAACGTCCGCGTGCCGCCGGATGTGGAGCACTTGGTGCTGCGTTGCCTTCAGCGCCAGCCGGAGCTGCGGCCGCAGTCGGCGGGCGAGGTGGTGGGTGCGCTGGGGGCGGCCATCGACGGCCGGCGCATCTCCGTCCGAATCGGCCCGAGCCTCGCCGAGGACGACGACGGCAATACGGCACTCAGCGTGAACACCCGGCGGCGCAAGCGGCTGGTGCGGCTCGCGTCGGCGGCGCTGGCGATTGTCGTCGTGGCGCTTTGTGGCGCGCGGCTGGCGATGGTCTACCGCTCGCAGCGCGCGCCCACGACGCTGGTCGATCTGCCGCTTCCGGACGCCCTGCCCCCCGCGCGCGACGCGTTCGGCGCGGGAATGAGCGCGCTCCACGACGGCGACTGGCTGCTCGCGCGCAAGAGCTTCACCACGGCGCTTCAGGCCGACCCCGAGCTCGCGGCTGCACATTTGAGATTGGCGCTCATCGACTTCGCCCTGCCCAACCGCGGCGCCGAGGCCCGCGAGGAGCTCAAGGCCGCGACGCAGCGACGCGCCCGGCTCACGCCCCGCGACGAGCTGCTGCGCGCCGGACTGGAGCCGCTCATCGAGCGCGATCCGCCCGACTTCACCGAGTCCGGGAAGCGCTTCGCGGCTGCGTCGTTGGCGCGGCCGGGTGACGCGGAGCTCCACTTCCTGCGCGGCTGGGCGCTTCAGGGGCACGATTGGCCCGCAGCGTTGGAAGCCGTCTCGCAGGCCACGGCGATCGATCCCGCGTACGCCGACGCGCTGCAGCTCCAGTCGGCCGCGCTGGCCGCGCTGGGACGCACCGAGGAGGCCGTCGCGCCGCTCGATCTCTGCGAGCAGCGCGTTCCGGCCGCGACGGACTGCGTGCTGGAGCGCCTCGACCTGCACACCTGGAACGGCCAGTGCGCGCTCGCCGAAGCCGACGCGCGGCTGGCCAATGCGCGTCAGCCGTCGGCGTGGATCTACACGCCCTGGGCCGAGGCGCTGCTCGCGCAGGGGCGGCCGCGCGAGGCCGCGGAGGCGCTCTTCGCGCAGGAATTGCAGAACACGCCGGCCGAGCAGCGCCCGGATGAAGACGCGACGCTGCACATCCACCTGGCGCTCCTGGAAGGCCGCTTCGGCGACGCAGCCAAGCTCTCCGCCGACTCGCTCACACGCATCGCGAATCGCCCCGACTACACCTGGCACGCTCGCTTCACCGCGCTCCGGGTAGGCGCGCTCGAGGAGATGGGCGAGCTCAACCAGGCCGCCGACGCCGCGCAGGACTTCCTCGTCCGCAAGGACGCCTGGGTTCACGACAGCCAGCAGTTCGATCACGACATCACGCCCTGGCTCTGGGAGGTGCAGAAGCGCGCGGGCCGGCTCAGCGCCGCCGACGTGCGAGCGCGTCGCGACGCGTACCTCGCCACGCCCTCGCAGCAGCTCGGCATCTCGGCCGCCGCGCGCTGGCTCTCCGCGTGGGGGCCGACCGTCGACACCCTCGATGACGCGCGCGCCGCGCTCTCCAACCTGCCGCCGGGCGGCGTCACCGCCTACAAGGAGTACGGGCTCGACTTCGCCGATCAAGCGCACGTGCGCCGGATCGCGGGCGACGTCGCCGGCGCGTTGCCGCTCTTGCGCCGCGTGGCCGCCAGCTGCCGCCTGCTCGATGATCCGCTGCGCCGCGTGCGCTTCGAGCTCGAGCTCGGCCAGGCCCTGCGCGCGACCGGCGACGAGGCCGGCGCGTGCGCACAGTTCGCAGATGTGGTCCGCAGATGGGGCGACGCGAGCCCGCGCAGCGTCACCGCTGAGCAGGCCCGCGCCGAGCTCAAGAGCTGCAAGTAGCGCGTTTGCTACGGGTGCTGCTCGCCGCCCGCGCTCTCCCAGATCTTCTGCTCGATGACGCCGTTGATGAACGCGAGGTGCCGCGCCTCGTCGTCGCGGTTGCGGCGCACGATGGCCAGCGCGTCGGCCGGGAACGGCGTGTTCAGCGCCTCGGCGTACTTCTTGTTCGTCAGCTCCTCGTTGGTCTTCATGGCCTTGAGCGCCTGCTCGTTGCCCATGATCGACCGCAGCGCCGTCATGCCCTGGATGAACGGCCCCTTGGCGTCCACGTGCTCCTTGGGCTTGCCACCCAGCTTCACGATGATCGCCTTGAGGTCCGTGATGTGGCGCTGGTGGTCGCTGCGGAACTCGATGAGCTTCTCCTTCACGTAGGGAATGTCGATGCGCTCGATGGCCACGCTGTAGGCCTTGACCGCATCGTGGTCGAGCATGAGCAGCTCGTTCAGCTTGGCGACGAAGTCCTTCATGCACCCCTCCTGGCTCCGCGCGGCACGCGCCGGCGACTCCAGCAAGGTAGGAACCGCCCGTCGTGCGATCAGGCCACGAGCGCTCGCCTGCTCGCCCGGGTGACTTCCGCGCTTCCTCCGCCGCACCGAACCGGCGATGATCGGACACTCTCGGGAGGGACCGATGCGCGCGACCGTGGCGATGGCGGCCTTGGCAGTCCTGGCAGGCTGCAGCGGCTCCAACAAGGCAGCGTCGTCGGGTTCCACCGGGACCACGGGTGTAACCGCGGCCACCACGGCCAGCGGCAGCACCACCTCGGGCGGCTCGACGGACACGGGCTCGACGAGCGCAGGCTCCACCGGCGCGAGCTCCACGGGCGCCTCCACCGGCTCCACGACGGCCGGCACCGCCAGCTCCAGCTCCACCACGGCGGGCAGCACCGGCTCGAGCGCGACGACGGCCACCGGCTCGAGCACGGGCACGAGCGCGACCAACGGATCGAGCGGCTCCAGCGGGACGCCGTTCACCCCGGCGTCGCACCCGGCGTGGACGCACATCCCCGACAACGGCGGCCCGGTGCTCGACGCGCCCGAGCTGCTGGTCATCACCTTCAGCGTGGACGCCGAGGGCAACGACGGCGGCTACCCGTTCCAGGCCGACATGGAGGGCCTGGCCAACTTCATGGTGGGCTCAACCTGGCTCACCGCGGTCGGCGCCGAGTACGGCGTCACCAGCGCCACCGCGGCGACGCCGGTGCGCCTCACCGATCCGCCGCCGCCGACCCTCAGCGACAGCGGCATCCGCGGGCTGCTCCAGCAAGGCATGCAGGCCGGCACCATCCCCCTGCCCGACAACTCCCAGCGCATCTACGCGCTCTTCCTGCCCGCCGACGTCACCGTGAGCTCGCCCGGGTTCAACGGCCAGGGCTGCCAGGACTTCGAGGGCTACCACTGGATGGCTTCACTCACCGTGAACGGCACCTCGTACGACGTGCCCTATGCGGTCATCCTCGACTGCAACCTCGCGGGCGCGGGGCTCACCGAGCAGCAGCAGATTGAAGTCGCCGCGTCGCACGAGTTCATCGAGTCGTCGACGGATCCCTCGCCGCAGAACAACCCCGCTTGGGAGCTGCTCGACACCGCTGACCCGTGGCACGCCTTCGGCGGCGAGGTGGCCGACCTCTGCGTGAGCGACAACATGCGGGCCTTCGGGACGACGTACACCGTGCAGCGCTCGTGGTCGAACACCGCCGCGCAGGGCGACGGCTCGCCGTGCGTGCCGCCGCTGACCACCGGCTCGCCGCCCACGCCGCGCGTGTTCCTCGGCGTGGCGCCCATCGCGCCGCACGTGGTGAACGTCACCGCCGGCCAGACCGCGAACATCACGCTCGAGGGCTGGTCGACCGCGGAGCACATCCTCGATTGGCCCGTTGCCGCCACCGTGGTGAAGAGCGACCTGAACCTGGTCCCCACCGTCACGCCGGCGTCGGTGAACAACGGCACCAATGCCACGCTCAGCATCCCCATTCCGTCGAACGCGCCCTCCGGCGACCAGGCGCTGCTCTGGGTGTACACCACGCAGGGCGCGAGCAACGACGCCCAGTGGTGGCCGCTGGTGCTGCAGGTGCAGTAGCGATTAACCGTTCGGTTAAGTCATTACGGGTGGATCCCGATCGAGTCGAACGGGATGTCGGTGAAGCCCGGCAGCCCGAACGCGCCCGAGCTGGGGTTCAGGTTGAAGTTCCCCGCGTCCGGGTCGACGAAGAGCGCGCCCGCGTCGGGCAGGTTGTTCGCGATCTCGGCGTACGCGGGGAGAACGTCCGTGCCATACGCCGAGATGAAGGTTCCGCTCCCGTCGCCCACGTTCTCCGAGAACACCGAGCCTTGTGGCGCGAGCCAGCCTGCGTCCGGAGCGATGAGGGTGTTCCAATCGTCGGGGATGGCGGCGCACGCGGGATACGCGGTGGACCACGGCGGCTGCTGGTAATTCATGGCCTCGAGCTTGCCGAGCAGGTCCCAGCTGTCGCCCGGGGTGTGGTTCGGCGTGCCGTTGGAGAGCCAGTCGATGCAGCGGCTGTCGGCGGCGATGGCCTTGTTGTAGTGCGCGAAGACGTTGTTGCGCATCACGTCGTCGCGGCCGCCGCCGTGCAGGATGCTGTCGCCGGCGATGTCGTCGAAGATGTTGCCCTCGACGGTGATGCCGCTCAGGCAGTCGTCGAGGTACACGCCGTTCACGTCGGTGCTCAGCACGCTCTGCACCTGGTGGATGAAGTTGTTGCGGATGATGTTCCCGCGCGCGCCCCAGTCGCGGCCGGCGTAGATGGCACCCGAGTCCGCGGCGATGCGACAGACGTCGTGAATGTCGTTGAGCTCGATCACGTGCTCGTTGCCGCCGTAGAGGATCGCGGCGTGTGGCGACGCGTGGATGAGGTTGTGGCTCGCGCGATTGGCCACGCCATCCAGTGAAACGCCCGGCCGATAGGTCGTCTCCCAGCGACCGAAGTCGTGGATGTGCGAGTTCTCCACGTAGTCGTTGCCGGGCGTGAGGCTGGGCCGGTCACCGCCGGTGATCCGCACGCCGCCGTTTCCGCTCCCGAAGATGTGCGCCAGCTCCACGCCCACGTCCGTGCCGCTCACAGCGACGGCGTCGGTGCCTGCGCCCTGGAGCGTGAGGTTGCGCAGTCGAATGTCCGCGCTCGACGACACGGAGACCAGGTTGGAGCGGCCGGCCAGGAACGAGAGATCCTCGAGCGTCACGTTCTTCGCTTGCTGCAGCGTGACCAGCGGCCCGTCGAGCGTCGAGACCACGATGTGATGTCCGGCGAGCGCCGTCGGCGGCCAGAAGTAGAGCTGCCCGTTGCTTCGATCCAACCACCACTCGCCGGGCTCGGTGATCTCCTCGACGAGGTTCTCGGCGTACCAGGGCTGGTTGGCCGCGATGCCGTACGTCGCGGCCTGCGCGAGCGTGATCGTCCCTGCGTTGGTGTCGATGCTGCTCACCTGCTGGTGGCAGTCGGCCCAGTCGAACTTGAGCATGCCGTGGATCCACACTTCGCTCGCCTGGCTCCAGCGGCTGGGACGCGTGCCGATGTAACCAAATTGTGATGTCGAGAGCGCCGCGCCCACCTGCGCGAAGCCGTGATCAATCGCGGCGGGATCCTTGAACGAGGGGTTGCCGGCCGCGCCATTGTTGGGGCTCAAGTCCGCAAAGCCGGGCGTGTACGCGTACCACCAGGGATCGGTGTTGCTCGGATAGCCGCTCGCGCCCGTGGTGAGGAACCACGCGGTGTACTGCGTGCCCTGGTAGACCCACGTGTACCGATACAGGTTGTACTGCAGACCATTAACCAATCCGTTACGTGCGAACGACGAGACGCCGTCTTGCGTGCCGTTCTGCACGTAGTGGCCGGTGACGTCCGGGCTCACGCCGGTGCCGAAGAGGTCCAAGGCTGTCGCGCTGGTGTCGGGAATGATCGCGGTGTTGGTGTCCGCCTCGGGCCAGCGCGCGAGCGGCATGGCTGCGCCGTCGAAGAAGAGCTCGAGCGCCGCGTGGTGCCCCGACGAACAGAAGCCTCGCTCCTGCAGCGTTCCGTAGTCGGTCACGCCTTGAGACGTGAGGTCGACGACTTGCACCTGCCCTTGCGCGCTCGGGTCCAGCCGATTCCAGATGGGCGAGGCCGACGTGACCGTGCTGAACGCAGCCGGATCGAGCGCGTGGCCGCCGATGAGCGTCGCGACCTCGCCCGGGTAGCCGCGCCAGGTCACCCAGCCTGCGTCGCTTCCCGAGCCGGAAGCGCCAAGGGTGAGCGATGCGCTGAGCTCGTAGTCGCCGCCGCGAACCCAGACCACCACGCCGCCATCGATCGCGCCGCCGTCGACGACGGCCTGCACGGCGGCCTCGGCGCGCGCAAGGGTCTGGAACGGATCCGCGAGCGTGCCCGTGCCGGTGTCGTGGCCGTTGGGGCTGACCGCGATTTCGACGGCGTAGCTCTCGCACGAACACGCGCCCCAGCTCGTGCCGTCGGGCAAGCAGCGCAGCGTTCCCGTTCCGGCGGAGCACGTGCACGGAAGCGTCGCGTCGGGTGTGCACGGGCCGGCGGGACCGGCGTCCATTGCGCCTGCGTCGAAGCCTGCGTCGACGTTTCCTGCGTCCGTGGGTCCGGCGTCTGTGCCCTGCCCTGCGTCGGAAGGACCCGCGTCCACCGAGCCCGCGTCGCCAGGACCTGCGTCGACAGAACCCGCGTCACCCGGGCCGGCGTCGACGTTGCCGCCATCTGCTGGCTGCTGCCCCGCGTCCTGGGAGCCTCCGTCCGGCGGAATGACGGTCGCGGACGTGCAACCCGCAAGCAGCACCGCCGCCCAAAGTACGACCGCAGCCCGTGCGTGCATGGTGCCCTCGCGCAACCCCGAGCACACCACGCTATCCGATTGCTCAGTCCGCGTAGCGTCGCTTCATCAGCGACAAGATCGCGTCGCGCGCGCAGTGCTCGCAGTACTTGTAGCGAGTGGTCATCGTCTTCAGCATGGTTTCGATCTGCGCGAGCTCCTTGGGGAGCAGCGACCTCGCCTCGTCGTTCAGGTAGCGGTAGTAGTTGTCGCGCACGCGCCGAATCACCTTTTTGCGCTCGCCGAAGTAGTGGTCGCGCAGCCGCCGGAAGAGATCCGGGAAGATCTTCTCGTACTGCATGCTCGGATCATCCGGGTGCTCGAGCTTGTGCGCGCCAATGCTGGCGATCAGCGAGCGCCGGAAGTCGCCGCGGTCGTCGCCCTCGGGCATCACGATGGACTCCATCTCCACCATGATGTTCTCGTCGGGCTTCTCGTACGCGCCGGTGATCTTGTTGCGCATCTTCTCGCCCTTCACGAAGGCCGAGACGAACTGCACGTAGCGCTCGAAGAGCTCGCGGTACTGCTGCTCGCTCACCAGGCCCATCGACTCGCGGACCTCCTCGTCCACGGCCTCGAGGAACTCGGCCTCCGCCACGCGCACGAACTCCTCGTGGTCGTGGTAGCCGTCGACGACCTCCTGCTGCAGGAACTCGTAGACGCTCTTGTCCTTCACCAAATGGTCGAGCTCTTCGAGCACGGCCTGCGCGGTGAGGCAGCGGTGGTTCTCGAGCTGCGCGGCGTTGAGCAGCACTGTCTTGATCTCGCGCGCGCTCGCGCCGAGCCGGCCCTCGTAGTTCGGGTAGCTGTCGCTCTCGCGCGCGATCTGCGGCAGCGCCTTCTTCAGCTCCTTGGCGTGCGTGAGCCCCAGGCGATCCGGCGCAGAGCCCGAGTCATAGAGGCGCAGCTTCTCGAGCGGAGCGAGGTCGTCGATGATCTCGCGCAGCTCGCCTTTGTAACGATCCGGTATCGGCTTCTTGAGCCGCGTGAGGACCGCCCAGAGCGCGGCCACCTCCGTCGCGTGCGGCGCCACGTGCTTGCCCACCGACGTGCTCGTCACGCGCTCCGCGTAGATCTCGTCCTCCACGCTCGAGCGGCGCAGGTACGGCACGCGCACCAGCTCGATGCGCCCCTTGAACGAGGGGAAGTCCGGTATCTCCTTGAACGCCGAGAGGTGCTTCTCGTTGCTCGACGCCAGCAGCACCTCATCGAGCTGCAAGAGGAAGTAGTCCATCGGCACCTGCGAGGTCTCGATGGTGCCGAGCAGGTACTTGAAGGCCTCGAGCGGACGCTTGAGCAAGTCCGAGTAGTCGATGATGCCGCGGTTCGCCGACACCAGCGGTCCGTGCGGCTCGAAGATGACCATGTTCTGCAAGGCCGCCGGCAAGTTCGCGACGGACTTGTCCGCCGTGAGTTGGTGCATCGACGCATCCACGCTCATCTGCGGCTCCACCGTCACCGCTGCCTGCTGGTAGCGCTTGGAGACGTAGAACCGCTCGATCTGCACGTGCCGCATCACCTGCTGAAAGTCGCCGCCGTAGCTCTGCAACAGGCCCGAGTAGATCTGCCGGCACTTATGGCAGAGCTCGCCGTCGAGCACGTAGTCGCTGAGCACGAAGTCCACGTTCTGCGGGCTCTGCTCGCTGTTCTTCGCCTCGCAGGTGCGCTCCAGCAGCTTCTTCCGCTCACCGCGCGGGATCAGGAAGAGCGGGTGGTCCTTCATCTCGCAGACGATGCGCGCGTCGATGGCGTCGCCTTCGAGGTGCGCGAAGGTGCTCACGTCGCTGCTGCCCTCGCCGCCCTTGCCGCCAAACCCAATGCTCCCCTTCACGAGCTTGCTCGAGGGGAACACCCAGTTCACGCGGTACAGCGCGCCCTGCGGCTCGCGCGAGTACTGCTCCATCGCGCGCATCACGGCGCCGATGAGGCTGCTCTTGGCCGAGCCGTTGGGCCCGTGCAGCAGGATGAGCTTGTTGATGCGCCCCGCGCGCACGAAGCTGCCGATGATCCGGTAGATCGCGTTCTGCACTTCCTCGTGGCCAGCGACGCGGCCCTCGCGCGCGTCGGCGCCGACGAGATCGAAGAGCTTGAAGCGCCGCACCGGGCCGATGGGCGTCTCGCGCTGCTCCGAGCCGAAGAAGTCGAAGACGTCCTTCACGTACTGCGCGGCGTTGCGCGCCTGGAGGCGGGGCGCCTTGAGGAACACGTCCTCCATGTACTCCTCGAACGAGAGGATCATCCGGTTCTGCACGAACGCGGACTTCACCTCGTCGCCGACGCTCTTCAGATAGCTGCGCGCTTGCATGCACTCTCCCGCGCGGGTCACGCGCACCTCGAAGTGTGACACCTCGAATCCAGGCGTGACAACGGACCGGCTCGCCAGGGCTCGGTTGCACCGCTGGCAGAGGTTTCCACGAGCAGTTTTCCAGAGGCGGAATCCAGAGCTGGACATGCTAGAAATCTCGGTCCCGCGGGTGGCCAGGAGCCCGGGGGCAAAGGGACGCGCCATGTCCAACCGGCTTTTTGCGTGCTGCGCCATCCTCGGGGCGCTGGCGATCACGGGCTGCTTCAAGAGCCCCGGCGGCCCGGCCCAGACGCCGCCCAAGAACTGCACGGCCAACACGGACTGCACGGCTGGCAATCGCTGCGTGAGCGGCGCCTGCCAGCCTGGCTGCCGCGGAGACACCGACTGCCCCAACAATGGCCGCTGCAACGCGGATGGCACTTGTGGCACGCGCCCGGCGTGCTCGGTGGACACGGACTGCCCCGCGGCGTTCGTCTGCCAGGGCGGCACCTGCGCCTGCACCACCGACTACGCCTGCTGGACCGAGCTCGACGGCGGCCTGCCCGACACGAGCCTCATCTGCGTCACGGGCAAGTGCCAGAGCTCCTCGAACTGCACCAGCAACGCGGACTGCACCGACGGCCGCTACTGCGGCCCGGCGAGCGTGTGCACGGCGCCTTGCCTGCAGGACTCGGACTGCGGCGGCACCAGCCAGCTCGGCGGCGCCCTCACCTGCCACGACGGCCAGTGCACCTCGCCCTGCATCGCGGACTCGGTCCCGAACGGCGGCGCGGGTGGCTGCCGCGACGGCCAGATCTGCACCAACGGCCTCTGCGTGCCCGAGCAGTGCGCCACCTTCGCCGACTGCGGCGACCCGACGCTCTACTGCACCAGCGCCACGCACGGTCACTGCGCAGCGGTCCAGATCTGCGACCCGACGATTCCGGACGCGTGCGGCCCGGTGTCCGAGTGCACCACCTACACCGCGGACACCTGCCCGCCGGGCTTCAATTGTAACCAACCGGTTTGCATCGCCGAGACGGCCTGCCTCACCGACGCCCAGTGCAACCAGGACCAGATCTGCGAGTTCGGCGGCTGCCGGACGGCGCCCGCGTGCAACGTGTCCAGCGACTGCCCGGGCAACGACGACTGCATCGGCGGCCACTGCGTGCAGCACGTCTGCCGGGGACCCGGCGACTGCGCGGGCGGCCAGATCTGCTCCGGCGGCATCTGCCAGGCCCCGAACGACGGCGGCGACGTGGACCACGTGCGGCTGCTGACGCCAATTCCGACTCTGGAAGTGGGCCAGACCGAGCAGCTCGCGGCGGTGGCGCTGACGGCCTCCGGCATCGCGCGCTCGGTCGACCACTTCGAATGGAGCACCTCGCCCGATGGCGGCGCCGCGACCGTGGACGCGAACGGCTTGCTGACGGCCGTCGCGCCCGGAACCGCGACGCTCACCGTGGGCTTCACCAAACCCAACGGCACCCAGGCCACGCCGGACACGGCCACGTTCAACGTCATCGCTGCTGCCACGGGCGGACGCGTGCTCGTGGTCGACAGCATCACCGGCGCGCCCATCTCGGGTGCGAACGTGCGGCTCTGCCAGGGCTACGACGGCGGCAGCTGCGTCGCCGCGACCGACCTCACGACCGACGCCAGTGGCACCGCGAACTTCACCGCGCCCACGAGCGCCTACGACCTCTCCGCCGCCGATCCGACGCTCGACTCGAGTGGCCGACCCGTCCACGACATCGTGCACCTGCTGGGGATCACGACCACCGACGTACTCATCCCGTTGCCGGTGAACGCTGCCGGCGAGGCCGCGGGGTTCACGGGCAGCATCGACTTCAGCCAGGTGCAAACGACGGGCGGCGTGAGGGTCGGTCTCGCGGGCTCGTCGATACCGGACCTGGCCTCGTTCGACCTCACAGACATCGTCGGCCAGCAGCCCTGGACCGCGAAGGCGACCGTGGACACGGGCACCATCGGTGGCATCGGCGGCATTGGCGGCATCCAGCTGCCTGGCCTCGATGGCGGAACGATCAGCGTGCCCATGACCGGCGCAACCGTGGCCGATGTCGATCAGCTCGGCGGCCTGCCTGTCAGCGTGCGCATCAAGGACACCGTCTACGCGCTCGGAACGCCCGGTCTGCGCGCGGGCTGGGCCTTCGCCGGCCGCGTGGACGCGCAGCTCTTCTTCGGCTCGTACAGCTCGTCGATCCAGACCGGCGCGCTCGGCGGCGTGCTGCCCTTCTTCGGCGCCTTCAACCACGGCCTGCGCGCGGCCATCGACGAGAGCTCGCTGCCCCTGGTGCTCGACCGCGAGGACCTCGATGGCAACGGCGTCTGCGAGGACACCAGCATCTGTGGAAACGGCGGCCAGCGCCTGCCCGACTACGCCCACTTCCCCAGCCGGCTCTTCGCGCCCGCGCAGCCGCAGAGCCTCCGCGTGGACGTGCTCACGCCCTCGGGCCCGAGCGGCACCGGCCAGATCATCCTCCTCGCCGGCGCGCAGGTGCCCGGCGCCGGTCTCCTGCCGCTCGGGTTGACGTCGGCCACGCCCGGCGCGGGCCAGGCGGACACCGTCGTTCGACTGGCGCCGCTCTACGGCGGCTTCGAGGCCTCGGGCTACGCGCTGCTGGCGATGGCCACCCCGGGCGGGAACGGCACGGGCGTGGGCAGCAACGACGGCGGGGTCACCGTGACCCAGGCCGCGGGCGTCTCGGTGGCCCTCGCCCGCGACGGCACCTTGCCCCAGCAGGTCGACTTGAGCGCCGCCATGATGCCGTTCTTCGCCAACCCCCACTACGACCCGGCTGGTCGGAATTTCACGCCCGGCGATGGCTGGTCGACCCTCGCCCCGGCCGCGCAGCTGCTACGCTTGGCCGTGGTGGGGACCCAGCAACGCGCCTTCGTCTATGCGTCGCCGCAGGCCATCCTTGGCGGCTTTCAGGTTCCGCTCGCGCCAGGCAGCCCGGCGAGCGACCCCGCGCTCGACCCCTCGTCGCAGGCCACCGTGGCCGCCCTCCAGCTCCCCCCCGGCGACGACCTGGACGGCCTCGCCTCCCTCAGCGGCGATACCTTGCTCGACCTTTCTCGTCTGACTCAGGGCTTCTCTCGCGCTCCGGCGCAGTAACGGTACAATGCGCCGCACACGGGGA
The DNA here is from genome assembly GCA_018266075.1 of Deltaproteobacteria bacterium. Classification (GTDB taxonomy): domain Bacteria; phylum Myxococcota; class Myxococcia; order Myxococcales; family SZAS-1; genus SZAS-1. The sequence goes on from JAFEBB010000013.1 coordinate 67,495, forward strand.
TCTGCATCATGACCAAGGCACCCATCATCGGCATCGACCTGGGCACGACGAACTCGTGCGCCGCCGTCGTCGAAGAGAACGGAAACGTGAAGCTCATCCCCTACAAGGGCGGTGACTTCACCATCCCCTCCATCTTCGCCATCGACGACAAGGGCAATGAGCTCATTGGCCACGAGGCCAAGCGCCAGTGGCAGCTCAACCCCAAGAACACCGTCTACGCGTCGAAGCGGCTCATCGGCCGCAACTTCAAGAGCGACATCGTGGAGACCATGGAGCAAGTGGTCGCCTACGGCATGCGCGAGGGCGACAAGAGCGACGTCGTCATCGATGTGGGCAAGAAAACGTTCCACATGTCGGACATCGCCGCGCGCATCCTCGACAAGATCCGCAAGGTCGCGAGCGACTACTTGAAGGTCGAGGTGAAGCGCGCGGTGGTCACCGTGCCCGCCTACTTCACCGACCGCCAGCGCCAGGCCGTCAAAGACGCCGGCAAGCTCATCGACCTCGAGGTGGTGCGCATCATCAACGAGCCCACCGCCGCGAGCTTGGCCTACGGCGTGGGCAAGCAGCTCAACGAGAAGACCATCATCTACGATCTCGGCGGCGGCACGTTCGACGTGTCGGTCATCGAGATTCGCGATCGCGTCTTCGAGGTGAAGTCCACCGGCGGCGACATCTTCCTCGGTGGCATCGACTTCGACAACGCGATGATCCACTACGTGCTCGAAGACTTTCAGAAGAAGCACGGCGTCGATCTCTCGGGCGATCCCGTCGCCATGCAGCGCATCAAGGACCTGGCCGAGCGCGTGAAGATTGACCTCTCCGCGCGCGCCGAGGCGCCCTTCAACATCCCCTTCGTCACCATGACGCCGCAGGGCATGCCGCTGAACATCGAGATGGTGTTCACGCGCAAGAAGCTCGAGGAGCTCACCGAGAAGCTGGTGGCCAAGACCCTGGAGATCGTGGCCAAGGTGCTCGTCGACTCCGGCCTGCAGATGAAGGACATCGACCAGGTGATGCTCGTGGGCGGCCAGACGCGCATGCCCATCGTCCAGGAGCGCCTCACCAAGTTCTTCGGCAAGGCGCCCAGCAAGGGCGTGCACCCCGACGAGGCCGTGGCCATTGGCGCGGCGCTCTACGCGCACTCGCTCGAGGACAACTCCTCCACCAAGATCCAGCTGCTCGACGTGATCCCCATGGCCATTGGCCTGGAGAAGGCGGGCGGCGACTTCCACGTGGTCTTCCCGCGCAACGCGCCCATCCCCAACGCCAAGCAGATCGTGGCCACCACCAGCATCGACGACCAGGCCGACCTGGCCATGCGCATCTTCCAGGGCGACAACAACAAGGTCGTGCGCAACGAGATGCTGGGTGAGTTCAACTTCGGCGGCATCCGTCCGGCGAAGGCGGGCCAGGTGAAGGTGGAGATCACCTTCGACGTGAACGTCGAGGGCATCCTCACCATGAGCGCCCGCGATCCCGACACCGGCAAGGTGATGAAGACCACGGTGCGCGTGACGCAGAACTAGCGGCCGTCGAAAACGAGGTCGTTCATGCGCCGCGCCCTGCCCTTGCTCGCGCTGGCCATGCTCGAGCTCGGGTGCCACAAGCCGGTGCACGCGTACCACGCGGCCGCCGACCACTTCACCGCCTCGTTTCCCGGAACGCCGAAGCGCGAGGTCTCCGAGGACGGCAAGACCACCTCGTGGACGGCCGTCGATCTCGATCAGACCGAGTACGACGTCTCGCTCTCGAAGCTCGAGGCGACCACGCTCTCCACGCGCATCACCAGCGAAGTGCTGCTGGAGAAGGTCGCCGGCGCGCTGGAGAAGATCGGCGCCCACCAGACCCGCGCCGCGCCCGTGACGCTCGCCGGCCACTTCGCTGGCCAGGAGGCGGACTACGTGAGCGCCGAGAAGCACGTCGAGTACCGCTTCAAGCGCTACGTGGTGGGCCACAACCTCTTCCAGGTGCTGGTCGTCGGCACATCGGACAAGCTGCACACGCCGCGCGCCGACGCGTTCCTGGACTCGTTCACCGTCGACGCCGATGCCGTCGCGGAGGCGGCGCCGCGCTACTGCGGCGGCGAGGTTCGTGCGGCGAGCTCATCGGGGCAGGTGTCGGCGGGCTTCGTGGAGAACCCGTCGGTGATGGATCCCGTCCACATCGACAACGCGCCCGGGCCGCTGGTGGGCCGCGTGCTGCTGAGCGACTTCACGGAGTGCAGCGTGACCTCTACGCCGTTGAGCGCCGCGGCGCAGGCCACGCCTGCAAACCTGATCCTCGCGGGCGCGCTCAAGGGTGCCATCCAGAACCCCGACGACGAGCACCTGGTGCGCCAGAAGGACATCACCGTCGACGGCTTCCCGGCGATCGAGTTCGAGATCTCCATCGAGAAGGGCCGGCGGCACACCTGGGGCCGCTTCGTGTTCGCCAACGGCTGGCTCGACCAGGCCCTCACCGTGGCCCCGCCCGAGGACGTGGGCGTGCGCCAGGTGCAGCGCTTCCTGGACTCGATGCACGTGGGCGCGAACCGGCCGCAGGCGTCGGCTCAGTAGGCCGCGACTTCCGAGACGCAGCCCGCGTCCGCGTCGTTGGCGGCCGCGCGCACCTTCACGCTGAGCGAAGTGGCCGCGACGGGCGGATCGAAGACCAACAGCTCGCTGCTCCCGTACGAGGGACCGAAGGTGAACTCGCCGGCGCCGAACAAGCGCGGATCGACGATGGGCTGGCCGGGTGCGACGTCGATCGGACCGCCGTCGTCGAGCTGGAGCTCCACACGGGTGGCCGCAGGCTCCTTCTTCGCGCGCGCTTCGCTCTCCAGACAGCCGGGCGCGAGCCGAATGAGCCGCACTTGCGCGTTCGCCGGCAGCTTGGCGACGACGGCCTGGTCAACGGGCAGCTTCTCCGACGTCGTCGGCTTGCCGTCCACGAGCGCGCGGTGGCCGGGCGCCTTGAGCGCGAGCGGCGGTAAGAAGTCGCGATAGCCCTCCTTGCCCGGCACGAGCTTGTCGCCCGAGAGCGTCCAGCGCTTCTCCGTGCCGCCGAGCTCCACCAGCCCTTCGCCGCCATCCGGCCGCGTGACCTTCACCCGCTTCACGCGCGAGAGCTCGAAGACGTCACCGCCGCCGTCGCTGGCGAAGCTGAAGCCCTCCGGACCGCCGAGCGCGAGCACCGGCGCGCCATCGGCCCCGTCGCGCAGGAAGCTCGCCTGCAGGAGCTGCTTCGGCCCGTGCCCGACGATGGTCAGCACCACGGGCTGCTCGTCGGGATCGTCGGCGCTCGCGGTGACGGCCAGCACTTCACCCGCGCTCCCGAGCGGGCGCAGCTCCACGTGCTCGAGCTGCCGCGCCATCGGCACGTTGAAGCGCGCGCGCTCCTCGAACACCGGCGCGCCCGCGTCGGGCACCTGCTTGCCGCGGCCGTAGAAGGCCACCGCGAGCTCGTCGCCCTTCCGCTCCACGCGCGCGAGCAGCGGCTCCTTGGCGAAGCCGTCGAGCCAACGCTCGTCGAGGGCGGTCACGTTCTCGCCGGCGCGCTTCTGGCCCAGCTCCGAATCAGCGAACGGACCGGCGTCGGGCTCCGCGGCGAGCGCGGCCAACAGAACGAGCGTGGCGATCATGGCGATAGAAACACGAAGCCCGCTCGAGCCGAATCGGCGCGAGCGGGCCCAAGTGCGGACGGACTGCTCAGTCCATCGGCTCGTCGTACATCGAGTCGAGCTGCTTCATGTACTTGGTGGTCACGACCTTGCGCTTCACCTTGAGGGTCGGCGTGAGGTCGCCGCTCTCGAGGGTGAGGTCCTGCTCGAGCACGCGGAACTTCTTGATGGTCTCGTACGAGGGCAGCGTGGCGTTGAGCGCGTCGAACGCCTTCTGGATCTCCTCCTGGACCTCGGGGCGCTTGCCCATCTCGGCGTAGCTCAGGCCGTTCACGCCCTTCTCGGCGAGCACCTTCTTGGCCACGTCCTCGTTGATGGTCACCAGCGCGCTCACGTACTTGCGACGGTCGCCGTGGATCATCACCTGGCTGATGATCTGCGCGGTCTTGAGGGCGTTCTCGAGGTTCTGCGGCGCGATGTACTTGCCGCCAGAGGTCTTGATGAGGTCCTTCTTGCGGTCGGTGATGCGGAGGTAGCCGTCCTTGTCGATCTCGCCGATGTCGCCGGTCATGAACCAGCCGTCCTCGGTGAAGGCGGCCTTCGTGGCCTCGGGGTTGTTGAAGTACTCCTTCATCACGCCCGGGCCCTTGATGAGGATCTCGCCGTCGCTGGCGATCTTCAGCTCCGAGCCAGGGAAGACGTTGCCCACCGTCCCGATGCGGTTCTTGCCCGGCAGGTTCACGGTGGTGCCGGCGGCAGTCTCGGTGAGGCCGTAGCCCTCGAGGATGGTGATGCCGGTCATCTCGAAGAAGTAGGCAATCTTCGAAGCGAGCGGCGCCGAGCCCGACACGCACAGGCGGATGTTGCCGCCCATGCGCTCACGCAGCGTCAGCGCCACCTTCTGGAACACCAGCTTCTTGCCGATGCTCAGGCCGAGCGAGCTGTAGTCCTGGCCGGTCTTGCGCGCCTGCGCGTAGGCGTCGAACTCCTTGAACGCCCAAGCGGCGATCTTGCCCTTGAGGCCCGGCGTCGCGAGCGCCTTCTGAATCACGCCCGAGTACACCTTCTCGAACACGCGCGGCACCGCAGGCAGCACCGTGGGCTTGCCCTCGGCGAGGAACTCGCTGAGCCGGTCCACGTTGTCGCAGAACACGGTCGTGTAGCCCAGGCCCAGCCACGAGGCGGCGATCACCTTGCCGAAGGAGTGCGCCATCGGCAGGAACAGGAGCACCTTCTCGTTGGGCTCCATCAAGTGCACGCTGGCCACGCACTGGGCCTCGTACACCCACGCGCGGTGCGTGAGCACCACGCCCTTGGGGTTGCCGGTGGTGCCCGAGGTGTAGATGAAGCAGGCGGCCTCTTCGGCCTTCACGCCGGCCGCGCGCTGGTCGTACGCGTTGGGGTTGGCGGCAGCGTACTTCTCGCCCTCGGCCTCGACGTCGGCCAGCACGCCCACGGTCTTGCCCGCGGGGAGCTTGTTCGCGTCGAAGACAATCACGTCCTTCAACGCGGGCAGCTTCTCCTGTGCGTTGAGGATGCGCGTCAGGCGGCCGTCGGCGCCCTTCTCGCCCACGTCGCCGTCGACGAAGATTGCGCGCGCGCCCGAGTCCGAGAGGATGAACTGGCACTCCTCGGCGGTGTTCGACGCGTAGATGGGCACGGTCACAGCGCCGGCCGCGTTGATCGCGAGATCAGCGAGGCACCACTCCATGCGCGTGGCCGCGAAGATGGCGACGCGGTCGCCCGCGTTCACGCCGCGGGCCATGAGGCCGTTGGTGATCTTGCGAACCCGCGCGGCCATCTCCGTCCAGGTGAAGTCCTTCCAGCCTTCGGCCGTCTTGTACTGGCCGGCGACCTTGGAGCCCGAGGCGGCCACGCGCTGGTGGAAGAGGTCCACCAGGTTCTTGGCGTCGAGGCTCGCGGCGGCGGACTGCTGCTGTGCGGCAATCATTTGAGCTCCTCCTGAACCTTCTTCTTCACCGGGTCGAGCCAGCTCTGTACGCGCTTGACCTCGGGCGGATCGAAACCGTCGCCGTTGGCGGCGAGCTGAGCGTCCACCTGGTCGATGTAGACCTTGGCCGCCTTGGCGTCGCCGTCGTTCACCAGGGTCTCGGCCAGCCAGAGCTTCGCCCGGATGGCCTTCGGCTCGGCGGCCAGCGCCTTCTTGAACTGGTCCTCGGCCTTGGAGTAGCTGCGCTTGGGCCACGGCAGGGAAAAGTAGTAACGCCCCTTGGCGATGAGCGGCGAGGCGGCCTGGAAGCCGGCGTCGAGCTTGATGGCCTTGTCGAGGTAGCCGTTGAAGATGCCCTCCATGCCCGCGCCCAGCGCCTTGAGGATGCCGATCTCGGTGGAGTAGTTGCCCGCGCCGTTGGCGGCGAAGTAGTTGCCCTCCACGCCCTCGGGCTTGGCGTTCACGGCCTTGGCGCCGAGGTCCCAGCACTGCTTGGCCTCGACCTTGCGCCGCTCCGACTGCTCCTTCGACAGGCCCTCGCCGATCCAGCAGTGCATGCGCGCCGCGCGCCAGAGCAGCCCGTAGTCGTTGGGCGAGGCCTTGAGCGCTTCGGAGAGCGCGGCGTCCATCTGCTTGATGGAGTCGGCGGAGTCGCGCGTGGTGTTGAGCTGATCGACCTTGGCGTAGACGGCCGACAGGTCACCGTCGGCGCGGGCAATCGCGGGTGTGACCGCGACCGCGAAGGTCAGCAGTCCGAGGACATTGCGGAGATTTTTCATGCGCGAAATGGGATAGCACGCGCTTGGAAAGCGTCGCAAGCGGCCGTTGGGGCCCAGGCAGCGAGAGGTCCACTCCTTGACTCAACCGCGGAGCTTCGCGGCGACCACGTCCGGCTCGTCGACGCTCACCATCAGCTGCTTGAGCTTCACCGGGAAGCCCATCACGCGCGCGCGCTGCGTGGGCGCAAGGTCGAGGGTGAGGATGCCGTCGCCCGAGCCATTCACGAGCCAGCGCCCGGCCCAGCCGTGCACACCGCGCGTGAGCGGGACGTGCGCACCCGGCGCGGCGTGGCGCACGGAGTCCTTCGGAAAGCGCGCCCGGAAGGCCCAGGCCATGCGCACCTCGATGGCGTCGTCGAGCACGTCCACGTACGAGTCGGCCGGCGCGAGGAACAGCATCGTCGAGAGCGCGCCGTACGTCGCTTCGAAACGAATGGGAAATCGCACGGCAACCTCCTCCGTCAGCGCGTGCCGTTCTTGTGCGGGTGCCCGCCGTCGTCGAGCTGGCGCACGGCCACGGGCGTGGTCACCGGCGGCGGCTGGCTGGTCGGCGGAGCGGGCGCCGTCGCACTCGCAGCTGCGGCCTTGTCGGGCTCGGCGCGGACGATTTCCACCTTGAGCACGCGCCGATCATCGCCCGCGCGCACGGCGAAGTTGAGGCCGTCCCAGGCGATGTGGGCGCCCGGCTGCGGCACGCGTCCGGCCGTGGCAGTCAAGAAGCCGCCGAGCGTCTCGTAGTCGCCCTCTTCCGGGAACGTGACGCCCAGCGTCTCCTCGAGGGCGCGCAGGCTCACGCTGCCCTCGGCGATGTAGCGCCCGGGCGCGACCTGCTTCACCGGCTTCTCCTCGACGTCGTGCTCGTCCTGGATCTCGCCGACGATCTCCTCGACGACGTCTTCCAAGGTCACGATGCCGCTGGTGCCGCCGAACTCGTCGACGACCACCGCCAGGTGCGTCTTCCGCTTCTGGAACTCCTTCAGCAGGCGGCTGATCTTCATCACCTCGGGCACGAAGAACGGGGCGCGGAGGTACTTGTCGAGGGTGAACGTCGCGGGCTCGGTACGGTGCAGGTCCTTGAGGATGTCCTTGATGTTGATGACCCCGAGGACGTTGTCCACGGACTCCTCGTACACGGGCAGCCGCGAGTGCTCCGCCTCATTCACCAGCTTCATCACCTCTTCGAAGCTCATGGCCTTGTCGATGGCCACGACCTGGGTGCGCGAGACCATGATCTCTTTGACGGTCAGGTCGGCGAACTCGAGGACGGAGTTGAGGAGCTCCTCTTTCACCTCGTCGAGCACGCCTTCTCGGGTGCCCAGGTCGATGAGGTATTCGATCTCTTCGGCGGTCGTGGACGGCGCGGCCTTCCCACCGTGCGCCTTGGGCACGATGCGCGTGGTCAGGCCCACGATGAGCTGCGCCAGCGGGTACAGCAGCAGGCAGAGCAGCCACACCAGCGGCATCAGCAACCGGGCCACGCGCTCGGAGTGCCGCTTGGCGAAGGTCTTGGGCGTGATCTCGCCGAACAGCAGGACGACCAGCGTCATCACGCCGGTGGCGATGGCCACGCCGTGGGGCAGCCCCATGCTCTCGACGATGCTGGTGGCGAGTGCCGAGGACCCCACGCTCGCGACGGTGTTGCCGACGAGCAAGGTGGCGAGCACCCGCTCGGGCGCCTTGAGCCAGATGTTGAGCAGGCTCCGCCCGTTGGCTGCCTCGACCAGCTGCCGGGTCTTGGCCTCGGGCAACGCGGTGAGGGCCGTCTCGCTGGCCGAGAAGAAGGCGATGAGGACGAGACTGACGGCCAGGATGCCGAGCTCCCAGAGGTGCTCGGCGCTCATGACGTGGGTCCCGGGTCGGGGTCCATGGCCTACTAACCTAACGCGGATTGGCTGGACCTGCGATGAACGGCGGGCGGGCAGGCAGGCGGCGGCCACCTAAGGGGTTGAATTCACTTGCGCGAGAGCCCCCTTCGAGCTTGTCACGCCGTGGCACGGTCGAAGGAATACCCCGTTCAGGCGCCGCAGAGCGTTAGCAAGAGGCGATGGGATACTCCCTTCAGGCGCCGCAGAGCGTTAGCAAGGTCGAAGGGAGCCTCCCTTCAGGACTGCCAAACCTTGGCAAGGTCGAAGGGAGCCTCCCTTCAGGCCTGCAAAACCTTGGCAAGGTCGAAGGGAGCCTCCCTTCAGGACTGCCAAAGCGGTGACAAGGTCGAACAGATACTGCCTTCAGGCGTCGCAAAGCGTCAGCAGGATCGAAGGGATAGTCCCTTCATGGTTGCCAGGCCTTGCCGAACCCGAACGGTTACTGCGAGGTATCCTGGTTTCGATGCTCGCTTGCCCGACCCATCCCGTGGTGGTCCCGGAGGAGCTCGCTGAGGGCTTCTTCTGCATGGTCTGCGGTGGTTTCGTGGAGCCGGTCGAGGTCGACGAGCCTGCGAGCGAGGTCGTGGAGTTTCGGCGCATGCGCCCGCCGAAGCCGCCGCCGTCGCTTCCAACGCCGCCCGGCAAGCCGACCCGCGGCGCGATCGCGAGGCTTCTCGAGTCGCTCGCGAAGGATCCCGACAACGCTCGCATCCTCCAAAGGCTCGGCGAGCTCCATCAACGGCGCGGCGAGGTGCCCGAGGCGGTGTCGTACTTCACAAAGGTTGGCGCGCAGTACGAGCTCGACGGCTTCTTCCTGAAGGCGGTCGCGGTCTACAAGCAGGTGCTCAAGCTCGAAGAGGTGCCGCCCATTCGCTTCAAGCTCGCGAACCTCTATCAACAGCTCGGGTTGATGCGCGACGCGATGACTGAGCTCGGAATCGTCGCGAAGCTCTTCGAGGAACAAGGCGGCGGCGACGCACTTGGCGATGTGCTTCGCAAGATGGTCGCGCTCGATCCCGACAACGTCGCGTCGCGCATCAAGCTCGCCGAGCTCTACGTCCGCGAGAACGACCCGCGTGCTCTGGAGGAGTTCGGTCGCGCGGCGAGCTACCTCGAGAGAAACGAGCGCTGGGTCGATCTTCTCAAGGTCGCTAATCGGATGCGCTTCCTCGCGCCGGACAGGGACGACTTCCGCGAGCTCGTCGAGCGCACCCGGGTACGCCTTGGCCAGAAATAGCAACGCCGCGTCACCCTCTCGGGCGCGCGGCGTCGACCTGCAAGCTTCAGCGAAGACCTACCGCGCCTTGTTGTCGACGAGCTCGGTCGTGCGGAAGAAGTAGGCGATCTCGATCTTGGCGTTGTCGAGCGAGTCCGAGCCGTGCACGGTGTTCTCGCCGATGCTCTTGGCGAACATCTTGCGGATGGTGCCCGCGTCGGCCTTGGCCGGGTCGGTGGCGCCCATGATCTCGCGGTTCTTGGCCACCGCGTTCTCACCCTCGAGCACCATCAGGACGACCGGGCTGCGGGTCATGAACTCGCACAGCTCGCCAAAGAAGCCGCGCTCCTTGTGCACCGCGTAGAAGCCCTCGGCCTCCTTGCGCGACAGGTGCTGCATGCGGAGGCCGACCGGGCGCAGCCCCTTCTCCTCGAACACCGCGATGATCTTGCCGACCAGGCCGCGCTCCACGCCGTCGGGCTTGATGATGCTGAAGGTCTTCTCGATTGCCATGGTGGTTCTCCTTCCAGGTGGTTTGGTCTACCGGCGCCCGCGCTCGAGCGCCTGCTTCAACGTGGTTCCCAGCTCGGCCGGCGAGGCGGCCATCAAGATGCCCGCGTCTTCCATCGCGGCGATCTTGGCCTTCGCCGTGCCCTTGCCGCCGGAGATGATGGCGCCGGCGTGGCCCATGCGCTTGCCCTCGGGCGCGCTCTGACCGGCAATGAACCCGGCCACCGGCTTCTTGAACTCGGTCTTCACGTACGCGGCCGCGCGCTCCTCGGCGCCGCCGCCGATCTCGCCGATCATGATGACCGCGTCGGTCTCGGGGTCGGCGTTGAACATGCGCAGCACGTCCACGAAGTCGGTGCCGTTCACCGGGTCGCCGCCGATGCCCACGGCCGTCGACTGGCCCATGCCGAGCTGGGTGACCTGGTACACGGCCTCGTAGGTGAGCGTGCCCGAGCGGCTCACCACGCCAATGCGGCCCGGCTTGTGGATGAAGCCCGGCATGATGCCGATCTTGCACTTCGCGCCCGGGGTGATGACGCCGGGGCAGTTCGGCCCGATGAGACGCACCGGCCGGCCGGCCAGCGCGCGCTTCACCTTGATCATGTCGTTGACCGGGATGCCCTCGGTGATGGCGATGATCAGGGCGATGCCCGCGTCGGCGGCCTCGAGGATCGAGTCGGCCGCGAACGGCGGCGGCACGTAGACGATCGAGGTGTTCGCGCCGGCCTGCTCCACCGACTCGCGCACGGTGTTGAAGACGGGGACCTTGCCCTCGAACTTCTCGCCGCCCTTGCCCGGGGTCACGCCGGCCACGATGTTCGTGCCGTACTCGAGCATCTGCTTCGCGTGGAAGCTGCCCGCGGAGCCGGTGATGCCCTGCACGACCAGCTTGGTGTTCTCGTTGACGAGGATGGACATGGCCTAGGCCTTCTTGCTGGCGGCGACGGCCTTCTCGGCGGCGTCGCGGAGGTTGTCGGCGGAGACGATGGGCAGGCCGCTGTCCTTGAGGATGCGCTTGCCCGCCTCGACGTTGGTGCCCTCGAGGCGAACCACGAGCGGGACGTGGAGCTTCACCTCTTTGGCAGCGGCGACGATGCCCTCGGCGATGACGTCGCACTTCATGATGCCGCCGAAGATGTTGACGAGGACGCCCTTCACCTTCGGGTCGGCCAGGATGAGCTTGAACGCCGCGGTGACCTTCTCCTTGGTCGCGCCGCCGCCCACGTCGAGGAAGTTCGCGGGGAACCCGCCGACGAGCTTGATGGTGTCCATCGTCGCCATGGCCAGGCCGGCGCCGTTCACCATGCAGCCGATGTTGCCGTCGAGCGTGATGTACGCGAGGTCGTACTCGTGCGCCTTGTTCTCGTTGGGATCCTCCTCGTCGGGATCCCGCATGGCCGCCACGTCCTTCTGGCGGTAGAGCGCGTTGTCGTCGAAGTTCAGCTTGGCATCGAGCGCCACCACGTCGCCGCTCTTGAGGAGCACCAGCGGGTTGATCTCCGCGAGGCTGGCGTCGGTCGCGACGTACGCGTTGTAGAGGCCCTTCGCGAACGCCACGAACTTGTTCACGCTCGGACCCGAGAGGCCCAGCGCGAACGCGAGCTCGCGCGACTGGAAGTCGGCGAGGCCGGTGACCGGGTCGATGGCCTTCTTGAAGATCTTCTCGGGGTGCTTGGAGGCGACCTCTTCGATCTCCACGCCGCCCTCGGAGCTGGCCATGATCGTGATGCGCGAGGTGTCGCGGTCCAGCGTCATGCCCAGGTAGAGCTCGCGGGCGATGTCGAGGCCCTCTTCGACGTAGATCAGCCGCACCTTCTGGCCCTCGGGGCCGGTCTGGTGGGTCTTGAGCATCATGCCGAACATCTTGCTGGCGAGCTCTTTGGCCTCGGCCGGGCTCTTGGCGAGCTTCACGCCGCCGCCCTTGCCGCGGCCACCGGCGTGGATCTGCGCCTTCACGACGGTGACCTTCGTGCCCAGCGTCGCGGCGGCCTTCTCGGCCTCTTCCGGCGTGTGAACGAGGATGCCGCGCGGCACGGCGACCCCGAACTTCCGGAAGATCTCCTTGCCCTGGTACTCGTGAATCTTCATGGCAGGCCCTTGTGCGGGCCGCGGGCGAGCACCGGGAGGCGGGCTTCCGCGGTCGCGCGAAGTGCTCGAGCGGCGCAAGCGTCGCGGGCACTCAAGCCCGCGCCTTATGTCAGCTTTCGACAGGTGCGGCAAGGGTAAGCAACAGGGCTGTCGACAGCGCTCGCCGTGCGTAGCTTCCGGGTCGGGGCAGGGACATGCACGACCAGTTGGAAGTAGGAATCCTCGACGAGCAGGCGCTCCTGCGCGAAGCCCTCGCCGACGCCCTCACCCGTCGCGGCTTGCCCTGCACCGTGGTCGCGGGCACGCCTGAAGCCTTCTTGCAGAAGCTGGCCACACACCCCGTGAACCTCGCGCTGGTCGATCCCGGGCTCGAGGTCGGGCTCACGGCGGCGCTGGATCTCCTTCGGCGGCTGCGCGACGAGCACGCCCAGATCCGAACCGTCGTGCTCACCCACCGCTGCGGACCCGATCAGGCCGATCTCTGCTGGCGCGCGGGCGTCTACGGGCTGCTCTCGAAGCAGGTGGCGACGCCGGACGCCGTGGCCGAAGCGCTGCGAGCGGCGGCAAGCGGCGAGCAGCGGTTTCCGTTGGAGCTCACGGAGCCCGTCGCGCCCCGGCCGGCCGAGCCCTCGACGCTCACCGCGCGCGAGCGCGAGGTCCTGGGCTGCATCGCCTCGGGGCATGACAACCTGAAAATCGCGGCGTTGATGGCCATCTCCGAGCGGACGGTGAAGTCGCACGTGGCGTCGATCTACCGGAAGCTGCGGCTCGAGAACCGGGTGCAGCTCGCCATCCGCGCCCGGGAGCTGGGGATTTCTCCGCAGGCCTGACCGCGCGAAGGTTGCGCGAATGTCCGCGCCGCGATAGCGGTTCTGCTTTCTCGAGCAGCCGTCCGCGCGGAGGAAGCCGCCGTGAGCAAAGTCCTGGTGGGGTGCGGCCTGGTGATGCTGGTCCTGGGCGCGCTGGTGTTTGGCGGCTTCTACTTCCTGCACCACAAGCAGACCGAGCTCACCCAGGTCGCTGTTCAGATGCGCGACCAGGAGAGCCAGTACGCGCTCCTGGAGCAGAAGTACCCGTTCATTCCGCCGGGGCCGGGGGAGCCGGTGCAGCTCAGCGAGTCGCGGCTGGCGACGTACCTCCAGGTCCGCTCGGTGGTGCTGCCGGTGTACACGCGCTACGTGGAGCACAACACCGACCTCTCCGTTCGAGCGCGCAGCTCGGGCAAGGTGGGCCGGCTCGCCGACGAGCTCGAGGACACCGACGTCTTCACCGAGAAGGTCACCCAGCTCCAGGCCACCTACCTGCGCGAGCTCGACCAGGCGCGCATGAGCCCCAAGGAGTTCCTGGCCATCACGCGCACCGTCTACGGGACGATGCTCACCGCCGCGGTCAGCCAGGAGCGCAAGGCGATGGAGATGCAGATTCGCCAGCTCGGCGATGCCGCGCGGAACGCCTCGCCGGAGATGGCCCGCCAGCTCAACCAGCAGCAGGCCACCATCAAGACCATGCTCGCGGGCATGCCCGACCCCGGGAACGCGCAGGTCTTCGCGGCGAACACGGTCATCCTGGGCAGGTCGCGCGAGTCGGTCACCCGGCTCACCAACGGCGCGTTCGACGCCTTCCTCGCCCAGGCCGACGCCTCCTTCGCGCGCGTGCACGGCGGCCCGGCGCCGACGGCCCAGGACCTGGGCCAGCCCGCCGACGGCCAGCTCGCTCCGCCGCCGACCGCGACGCCCTAGCCTCCTGCGCGTCGCGCAGATCGTGGCCAGGGTGTAGCCGCGATGTCCGGCGAGCCCGTGAGCCAGGTGGTCTCGATCCCCGTCGGCGGCGGCCGCCAGGTGAGCGCGGAGCTCACCGTGCCCGCCAACCCGCGCGCGGTGGTACTCTTCGCGCACGGCTCGGGCTCGAGTCGCAGGAGTCCGCGCAACAAGCACATCGCCAAGCGGCTGGAGGAGGCAGGCCTGGCAACGGTGCTCGTGGATCTGCTCGCGCCCGGCGAGGATCGGCCCGGCGCGGGCGAGGTCTGGCTGCGCTCGGACGTGCCCTACCTCGCCGAGCGGCTCATCACCGTGCTGCGCTGGGTGGAGCGGCACTCGCAGCTCGGCCGGCTGCCGATCGGGCTGTTCGGCTCGCACACCGGCGCGGCGGCGGCGCTGATGGCCGCTGCCCTTCGTCCCGAAGGGATCGCGGCGGTGGTCTGTCGCGGCGGACGGCCCGAGCTGGCAGGCGAGGCGCTGACCGACGTCCTGGCGCCGACGCTCTTCGTCGTGGGCGAGAACGACGCGCCGATTGTGCAGCAGAACCGCGAAGCCCAGCCGCGCCTGAGCTGTCCCACGCGGCTGGAGATCGTCCCGGGCGCGTCGCACCTGTTCGACGAGCCGGGCGCGCTCGACCGCGTGGCCGAGCTGGCGCGCGTCTGGTTCGCACGGAACCTGGCCGGCGAGGCGCAAGAGAGCGCCCCGACGCAGCCTGGCGCCTGAGCTCCGAACTCATCGGATTCTCGTCGGTTCGGGCGCTATTGTGCGTCCTGCCCGGGTGAATAAGCGGCCCCGAAGCGCCGTCTACCCCACATCACCCGCGAGGGACCCCATGCGACGACTCCTGGCAATGGTCACGGCGGTTTCGATTCTTGGCTTGGCCACGCACGCGCGCGCCGACGAGGACGACTGGGACGACGAGGCCCGCGCCGAGCAGAACGCGCAGGTGTCGCAAGAGCAGTTCCAGCAGCAGCTCGCGCCCTACGGCCAGTGGGAGTACGACAACTCCTACGGCGAGGTCTTCTACCCGTCGGTCGACGCCGGTTGGCGGCCCTACGTGTACGGCCGCTGGGCCTGGACCGACTACGGCTGGATGTGGGTCAGCGACGAGCCCTACGGCTGGGCCGTGTACCACTACGGCCGCTGGTGGTGGAACCCGTACCAGCACCGCTGGGGCTGGGTGCCGGGCTACGAGTGGGCGCCGGCGTGGGTGGTGTGGCGCTTCGGCGCGACGGCCGTCGGCTGGGCCCCGCTCTACGTGGGCTATGACGCCTGGAGCGATGACTACCCGGTCTACTACGACCACTGGGTCTACGTGCCCTGCGAGCACTTCTACGGCGGGCCCGTGTACACGTACGTCTACGCGCCCTCGTACGTGAGGACCGTCTACTACAACACCAGCAGCGTGCACGGTTACGTGGGCACCACCAGCTACGGCCCGCCGACGACGTACGTCTCGGCCCATAGCGCGGTGCCCGTGACGACCACGCAGGTCGTGCACAGCGCGCAGCCGCCCGGGGCCGGCCAGGCCTCGCGCTACACCGGCGGCCCCGTCCACGTGTACCAGCCGCCCTCGACGCACGTGTACAACCCGACCCGCTCCGCGCCCACTGCGTCGCGAGGGCTGGGCGCCTCGCGGACGCCGGTCGTCGCGCCGAGCAACGTGCACCTCTCGCCGGGCGTGCAGCACGAGCAGCCGCGGCCGTCGACGTTCGATGGGCCCAACACGCCGTCGCGCGGCTATCCGCAGAGCATGCCCGAGCCCACGCGGCAGGCGACGCCGTCGTACGGCCAGCGCCCGGTGCAGCCCGAGCCGTTCCAGGGCCAGAACCGCGGGCCGACCTACAACCCGAGCCAGCCGCCCCAGCCCGCGTACCAGCCCGGTCAGCCGAATCGTCGGCAGCCGCAACCCAAGCCCCAGCAGCAGCCGCAGCGTCGTCCGCCGGCGCCGCCGAGCACGCCGCACACCTTCAACATGCAGCCGTCGCCGATTCCTTCGCGCGCGCCGATGTTTGCCAACGCGGGTGGGTTCCGTGGCCAGCCGAGCTTCGCGGCGCCGCAGCCCCAGCGTCGTCCGGCGCCGCCTGTGCAGAAGAATCGCCGTTAGCAGATTGGATTCAGCGATCAGGCGAGCTGTCGTAAGCTGGGCGAGATCATGCAATTTCGGGCTGCCGCTGGGGTCGCCGCGATGGTTCATCTGACCATCGCGGCGCCGGCTTGGGCAGGCTCGGCGCAGAAGGCCGCCAACCAGAACCTGCCCGGCGTGGTGTACCACGGGCCCCGCGAAGACAAGCGTATCGCCCTCACCTTCGACGCGTGCTCCTCGCGGCGCGGCGACAAGGTCGATCAAGCCGTGGTCGACGAGCTCATTGCCCTCGACGTGCCCGCGACGCTCTTCCTCGGCGGCAAGTGGATGCGCGACGAGCCCGCGATCGTCGACAGGCTGGCGGCGAACCCGCAGTTCGACCTCGAGACGCACGGCTACATGCACCCGCACCTCACCAAGCTCACCAGCCCCGAGGTGCAGGCCGACCTCGCCAAGGCGGAGAGCGAGTTCGAGGGCGTGCTGGGCCGCAAGCCGGAGCTGATGCGCGCGCCCTACGGCGAGCTCGACGCGCGCGTGGCCAAGGTCATCCTCGACAACGGCATCACGCCGGTGCAGTTCGACCTTCCCGGCGCGGACTCGACGTTCAGCAAGGCCACGCTGGTGAAGTGGGTGGTGGGCCAGGCGAAGCCGGGAAGCATCGTCGTGCTGCACATGAACGGGCACGGCAAGCACACCGCCGAGGCGCTGCCGGAGATCGTCTCCACGCTGCGCAAGCAGGGCTACACCTTCGTCACCGTGAGCGAGCTCCTGGGCCGGCCGGTGCCGGAGATTGCGGAGCCCATCCTGGTGTCGGAGCAGCCCAAGCCGAGCGAGGCCGGGCCGATGTGCAGCGACGACGATCCCGAGTCGAACCCGCTGCTCCCCGACGACGACGACGCGGCCACCGACGACACGCCCGAAGACGCGCCTGCGGAAGATGCTCCGACGGTTCCGGGAGACCAGTCTGCGGAGAACACGCCGCGGCCGGTTCCCGAAGCCGGACGGCGGCCATGAATCGCGCGATCTGTCTCGCGTTGCTCCTCGTCGTGGGCTGCTCACAGGGCTCGGACGCCCAGGGCTCGCTCTGCCCGCTCCCCGTCGACGGCGGCAAGCCGGGTGGAGCCTGCCGCGAAGGTTCCGCGACCTGCGAGTTCTGGACCGAGGTGCTCGTGCCCGGAACCGGGGGCTGCGGCAACAACACCGAGTACCAGTGCACCTGCGACGCGGGCGCGTGGAGCTGCATCGTGGAGGGCATCGACCACCACGTGTGCGACTACCCCGACGGCGGCCCGGCCTACTGAGCTACGCGCTCGGCTCTTTGTCCTCGCCGAGGATTCGGTAGAGCGTCTTGCGATCGATGCCCAGCACTTCCGCGGCGCGCGTCTTGTTGCCCTGGGCCTCGCGCAGCACGACTTCGGCGTACCGCTTCTCCAGCTCGGCGAGCGTCGGCCGATCCGTCGGCACGGGTCCCTGCGGCGCGGGCTTGGTCGCGCGAATCGACTCCGACAGGTCCTCCGGGAGAATCATCCCCGAGGGATTCAGCGCCAGCGCGCGCGCGATCGCGTTCTCCAGCTCGCGCACGTTGCCGGGCCAGTCGTAGCCGATGAGCGTGTCGCGGGCCTCGGGCGAAATGGCCACCGGCGCGCCCCGTCCGTGCTTGGCCGCGAAGTGCTCCGCGAGCAGCACGATGTCCTCTTTCCGCGCACGCAGCGGCGGCAGGCGCACGGTCACCACGTTCAAGCGGTAGTACAGGTCCTCGCGGAACTTGCCCGCCTTCACGGCGTCGGAGAGGTCCTTGTTGGTCGCGGCCACCACGCGCACGTTCACGCGCACGACCTCATTCGTGCCCACGCGCCGAATCTCACCTTCCTGCAGCGCGCGCAGCAGCTGGGCCTGAAGCTTGGGACCGATGTCGCCGATCTCGTCGAGGAAGAGCGTGCCGCCGTCGGCCTCTTCGAAGAGGCCGCGCCGCGCCGCCTGAGCGCCCGTGAACGCGCCCTTGGCGTGGCCGAAGAGCTCGCTCTCCAGCACGCCCTCGGCGATCGCGCCGCAGTCCACGGCCACGAACGGCCCGGTCTCGCGCGGGCTCGACACGTGGATCGCGCGCGCCACCAGCTCCTTGCCGGTGCCGCTCTCGCCTTGGATGAGCACGGTCGCGTCGGTCGCGGCCACGCGCGCGGCGGTCTTGAAGACGGCCAGCATCGCCTCGCTTCGACCGACGATGTTCGCGAGCTGGTACTTGCCGCGCACTTCCTGGCGGAGCTTGCGGTTCTCGGCGAGCAGCGTCTTCTGTCGCAGGGCGCGGTTCACCACCATGCGGATCTGGTCCACGTCGTACGGCTTGGGGATGTAGTCGAACGCGCCCTGGCGAATGGCGTCGACGGCCCCATCGATGTTGCCGAACGCGGTCACCAGGATGACCGGCACTTCCGAAGCGACCTTGCGGAATGTGGACAGCACCTGGAAGCCGTCGGCCTCCACCATGCGCACGTCGGAGACAACCAGATCGAAGTTCTCGGCAGCGGTGCCCGCGACGGCGATCGCGTCCGAGCCGTCGGCCACCGGGGTCACGGTGTGGCCGTCGGAGCGCAGGATCTTGGCCATCAATTCGCGGGACTTGGGGTCGTCGTCGACCACCAGGATGCGCCCGCGCGCCTCGTCGCTCATGCCGATCGCCATGCCCTTTGACGCCAGGGTGTTACCGAAAATAGGCCAGACTGAGACACCGATGTCGCAGCTTTATCTTCCCTGCCAATTTCCAGCTTGCAAGTGCCTGATCTTCCGAGCTGCCGCAACGCGCCATCCTGGCATCGAACTTGAATCATGACGCCGTGCAACATCACGGGGGCGAGGTCGTTACATCGCCGAGATTGTCGAGGACGCGATGCAGGTGGAGTGCAACAAGTGCCAGCGTGGATACCACGCGAGCTGCCGGTTCGGCCAGGAGCGCCTTTGGCGACTCACCTGCCCGCACTGCGGCGCGGCCACCTGGGTGAGCGCCCCCGCGACCGACAGCAGCCCGAGCCGGCAGGCGTCGAATACGCACGCGCCGGTGGTCCCGCTGCGCCGGGTGGTCCTCTAGGTGCTCCGAAGTTCGCGTCTCCGAACGAGCCACGAATCACGAGCGGCTAAGCCTGCGGCTGAGGCTGCGGCAGCGTGATGATGAAGGTCGTCCCCGCCCCGACCGTCGACTGAATCCGCACCGTCCCACCGTGCTTGCGCACGATGGAGTGCACCATGGCCAGC
This sequence comes from Deltaproteobacteria bacterium, assembly GCA_018266075.1. Lineage (GTDB taxonomy): Bacteria > Myxococcota > Myxococcia > Myxococcales > SZAS-1 > SZAS-1. The sequence goes on from JAFEBB010000013.1 coordinate 86,594, forward strand.
CCGAGGCCGGTGCCCTTGCCCACCGGCTTGGTCGTATAGAACGGCTCGAACGCGCGCTGGACGGCCTCGGGCGGCATGCCCTTGCCTGAGTCCTTCACGGCGAGCTCGACCTTGCCGTCGTCGAGCTTGCGCGCGGAGATGGTGATCGTCCCCGGTCCTTCGATCGCCTCGGCGCCATTCTTCACCAAATTCATCAGCACCTGTCCGAGCGGCCCGGGCTGCGCGACGATCGTCGGCACCTCGCCGAGCTCCAGCTTCACCTCCACGCGATCGCGCAGGTCGTGGCGCAGCAGCGCGAGCGCGCTGTCCACGGCCGGCTGCAGCTCGATGCGGGTCAGCGGCTCGTCCGGTGCCTGGCGGGAGAAGTCGAGCAGCGCGCGCAGGGTCTGAGCCATGCGGCTCACGCCGTTGTCCATGGTCTTGAGGATCTCGCGCGTCTCCTGGATGTTCTCGCGCAGCTCGGCCCGCCGGCTGTCGGCCATGACCTGGCGCACGCGCGCGGCGAGATCGTGGTCGCTCATCGACGGATCCAGCTGCGCGCCCTCGGTGACCTTGAGCAGGCCTTCGATGGTCGTCTTCAGCGGCGGCAGCGCGTTCTTCACGAAGTTGAGGGGGTTGTTCACCTCGTGGGCGATGCCCGCTGAGAGCCGGCCCAGCGACGCGAGCTTCTCCGCCTCGACCACTTGCGACTGCGCCGCCTCGAGCGCCTTGAGCGTCCGCGCCAGCTCCTGGTTCGAGTTCTCCAGCTCCTGGGTGCGCTCCTTCACGCGCCGCTCCAGGCCGGCGTTGAGCTCGGCGACCTCGTTGAGCCGCTGCTTGAGCTGCTGCCGGGAGATCTCCAGCGTGCCCGCGAGCGCGCCCACTTCATCCGCGGCGGCGGCGACGATGGGCTCGTCGAGCTCGCCGCGACCGAGCCGCGCGGCCGCGTTCGCCAGCGCCTTCACGGGCGAGGTCAGCTCTTGAGCGAAGAGCCACATCGCGCCAATGCACGCGAACAAGAGCGACACGAACACGAAGACGAGCGGCGCACCGCCGGCGACGCCGGTGTCCGTCCGGTGCCAGGGCTGGGTCACGCCGACGCGCAACCTGGGGCTCACCATCCGCCACGCGGCCGAGACCTGGAGCGCGGCGACCGGCGAGATGCCCGAGTCCTCCGCGCGCACGCGCTCGAGGAGCGCATCGGGCAGCGCCAACGGCGACGACGTCCACACCGCCTGGCCCTCGCGCAACACGAAGAGCGCGCCGCCGAAGCCGGGCTTGTGCGGGTGGTGCTCGGGGTCCGCGAGCTGGGCGGCCGAGGTGCGCGCCAGGAGCTGCCCGAGCTCTTCTTCGGCGCGCTGGCCGGCGGCGAGCGAGAGCGTCTTCTCGTGCTCGGCGAAGGTGGTGGTGACGGCGAACGTCCCGCCGAAGCCGAGGAGCAGGAGAACCACGATGGTGAGCTTCACCTGCAGCGAGAGCAGCGAGCGCTTGGGGGTCTTGCCTTCGGCGAGGAGCGTGGTCGCGGCGACGTCGCGCAGCGGCGAAAGGATCCGCCGGTGCCACGCGGCCTGGTACATCACCACGCCGCAGCCCACCGCGGTGACGCCCGCCATCACCTGCACCGCCTCCGACAACATCGCGCCCTTCTCCCAGTGCGCGAAGGCCATGCTGCCCGCCGCAAAGCTCCAGGCGATGAGGTTGGAGAGCGCCAGCCGGTACGGCGCGTTCGCGGCCGATGAGAGCGCGGCCTCGGCGCTGGTGCCGGGCTGGTGGGTGGCGAAGTCCACCACGGGGCGCGTGGCGCGCAGCACTTCCCAGAGGAATCCCGAGCAGAGCACCAGGATGATCGCCGGGAAGACGGCCATCATCGTCGCGTACTCGCTGAGCGGCGCGCCGACCACGAAGTAGGTGAAGAGCACGGCCGCGACCGCGCCGATGAGGCCGATGAAGTTCGCGGCCACGAACATGCGCTCGCGGGTGGTGCGCGCGGCATAGCGGAGCGGGTCGTCGGCGTAGACGCGGAAGCCAAGCCCGTCGAGCACGCTCCGATAGGCGAAGGCGCGCATCACGTTGAAGCCGTAGGCCAGCACCACCGCGCTGCCGCCGATGATCGCCGCGGCCTTCAAGTCGAGGTGGAAGCGGTGAGCGGCCACCGGCGCCAAGCCCAGCGCCACCGCAAACGCCGACACGCTGCGCAGAAAAAGGATCCGCCGCGGCAGCTGGATGATGTCCTCGCGCACGCGGTCGGCGTCCGCTTGCTCTCGGAGCCCCAGGGTCCAGCGGCTGGCAAAGAGCGTCCACGGGCCGGCGAGCACCAGGAGGCTGGGCACCAGCGACACCGCTGCCGCGCCGAGCTCCGACCCGCCCACGCCCAGAAACGCGTGCAGCAGGAACGCCAGCGTGCCGAACTCGGCCGCCGTGAAGGCGATGCTCAGCAGGAACAGGTTCCGCCGCACGTGCTCGGTTCTAGCCTGCCCTCCGCCCCAGGCGAAGCGCGCCAGGAAGTCCGAGCGGGGAACGACCGTGCTGGCGGGCGAGGTGGCGTCCATGGGCAGTCGAGTGGGGGCGGCGTTCTTGAGCAAGTGCAGTGCCGCGCCAAGCCCCTGGAATTGCGGGCGGTGCGCGTTTTCTGGCGTCGAAACGCTGACGGGTCTGCCCAACGCCTGACGCCGCCTTCCCTCCCCGGCCGGCATGCCCACCATTGAGCAAGCAGCCCTCGGAGGATGCATGCTCGCCATCGCGCTCGCCGTCACGCTCGCCGCTGGAGGAGGCCACGCGAACGCGCGGCCGTCGCAAGCGAGCCAGGGCTTCGGCAACTACGAGTTCCAGGGCCAGGCGAGCAAGGGCTTCGGAAACTACGGCGAGCCCATCCAAGCCGCGCCCGGCCGCGGCGACTTCGGACGCTTCGGCTTTGGTCCGTACGCCGTGGGCTGGGGCGCGTACGGCCCGTACCCGATGGTTCCGTACGGCTGGGGCGTCGATGAGTTCGGCGACCTGGTGCAGCCCGAGAACGTGGAGTTCACCAACTTCGGACCGGCCGCGGGCCAGGAGGAGTGCGTGTGTCCGCCGGGGCCTGCGCCCGAAGAGACGCCGCCTCCGCCGCGGGCCAACGTCCAGCCGCGCGCGCAGAACGCCCCTGCGGGCGCGGGTGCGGTGGTCGTCCAGCAAGGCACGGTGAAGGATCTCGACCTGCCCCAGGGCACGCAGCTTCAGGGCTGGACGAACCCGAAGGTGCTGATCGTGACGCCGGCGCCGTAGCCGTAGCGCTCACTTCCTGTCGGCGAGCAGCTCCTCGATCGCGAGCCGATAGCAGTCCTCCAAGCTCGACTCCGGGTAGCGCTCTCGCATGCGCTCGCGAAGGCGGTCCGCAGCATCGGGGCCGCCCGCCAGCCGCGTCAGGCGCACGTGCAACTGCTCCTTGCGACCCACCATCAGGTGCCGCAAACCGACCCACGCCGCGAGCGCGACGAGCACGGCCAAGCTGACGGCGGAGATCGGATCCACGCGCACCTCAGGGCTTCGACTTCGCGCGGGCTCGCGAGCGCGCGGTCAAGTCATTCAGCGCCTGGTCGAGCTCCGGCGGCAACGTTCCGTCGATTACGGGCTCGATGCCGTCGACGGCGACGGTCGTCGATGCGACGACTGGCGGTGGCTTGGGCTTCAACGCACGACCGCGTCGCCACATGATCGCGAAGATGGGCCAGGCCTCCGCGCCGTCGAGAGGCGGAATCGGAATCAGGTTCACGACAATCAGCACCGCGTTGGACCACAAGAACGCATTGACGAGGTCGTAGCCGCCGCGCGAGTGCGGCCAGCCGAAGACCTTCAAGCCCGCCCACGCGAAGCAGAACACGAGGGCCTGCGCGCCCACCCCGCCCCAGGCAATCAACGCGCGCTCGAACCTCGTGACATCGCCGCGCCAACGACAAACGCCACCGACACCCGAGACGACCGCTTCAATCGGCTGGCCGCCCGCGCGAAGGACGACCGCCGCGTGCCCCAGCTCGTGAATGACGATCAGGAGGAGGTAGCCGAGCCAGAACCCCGGCGCAAAGCGGAACCCGCTGAAGGCCCAAGCGCCCAGCGGCGCCGTCCAGTGCATCCGAACCGGAACGCCTCGCCAGTGACCGAGCGTGACAGATCCGAGCGCCAAGGAACCCTCCACGACGCAGGATACCGAATTTCATTCAGGCACGACGTCGACGATCACCAGCTCTGGCCTGCACAGGAACCGCAGCCGCGGCGCCGGCCCCCGCTCCATGCCCACGCCGCGCGAGACGACGAGCGTGCGCCCGTGATCGAGCGCGGTCATCCCTGCGGCCCACGCGCGCGGGACATGAGAGAGCGTCATGATCGGCCCAATCAGCGGCAGCCGAACCTGGCCGCCGTGCGTGTGCCCGGCGATGAGCAGGTCGGTCATCACGCCGCCGAGCGCGAAATCAGGACCGTGGCCGAGCGCGATCGTGAGCCGATTCGGATCAGCCGGAATGTCGAGCGCGCGGTCGAACGAGTCGCGCAACGTGAGCCCGGTGAGCCGCAGCCCGGGAAGGTCGAGCGTCGTGGTGCGCGGGAGCGCGCGAATGCCGGTGCCGTCGAAGAGCGGCGCCCAATCGCGGCCGTGCTCGGCGTTCCCTTCGACGGCGAACGCGCCGAGCGGCGGCGAGAGCTTCGCGTCGCGGAGGAGCTGGTTGAAGTTGCGCTCCATCCCCTGCAGTTCGTGCGCGGGCACTTGCACGTAGTCGCCGGCAAACAGGACGAGGTCGGGCTTCTCGGCGGCCAGCGTCGCGAGCGCGTCTCGCTCGTGGGCGCCAATCGCGTCGACCTGGATGTCGGCCACCACGCCGATGCGAATCGGGTGATCGACCTTCTTCGAGACGACCTGAAAGTGCTCCACCTCGAGCGCGCGCGGCTCGATCGAGAACGCATCGACGCCGATGGCCACGAGCAGCAGCGCAGCCAACGCGGGCACGGGCGCGATTCGCGAACGCCGCAAGATCAGCGCGACTCCAACGCACACCAGCGGCAAGTGAACGAAGAGCACGTGCGACGCGAGCCGCATCGTGTCGAACAGCTCGAAGCCGCGATGAACGGCGAGCGCGAGCCCGAAGAGCGCGACCGCGGGCGGCACGAGCAGCACGAGCTGCGGCTTTTCCGCGCGGGCCCAGCGCCACGCCTGTGTCAGCGCGGCCGCGTCGAGAACCCCGATCAAGGTATCGAACATGGTGGGGAACGACTGGCTGCAAGGACGATTCCCGCGCGGCGCTACCAGACCCACAGCAAGTTCGACGCGAACCGCCGGGCCCAAGGTTCGGGAGCGATCGCGGCGCGCCTTCCTTCGAGCGTGCTCGCCTCGTCAGAGCACCAGAGATCCATGGGCAGCATCGCCCCCAGCCTTCCGTCTCCACGCCGCGCAAAGGCGTTCGTACATACTTGGCTTCGATCCTCGAAATCGAAGCAGGTCGTCTCTGGAGTGCCCGACACCTTCACCACTTCCTTGGCGCCCTTTGAATCTGCCGGCGAAGCCCTTCGGAACTCTGTGGGACGTGCCGACAAGAGCTTCCGGGGTGCACCGAACAGGGCTCGAGGGATGGCAGCACGATCGCGCGCGAGTCCATTGGTGAGAGGACGCCAACGCTCGGTCGAACCCAACAATCGAGGGCAACCGTTCGACCAGCCCAGCTCAGTTCCGACCAGGTAGGTGTGCGAATTGCCCTTTGAATCCGTTCCTCCGCGCCACTCGCTCGCGAGAAAATGCGCCCCGTTCGGTCTCGGCAGGAAGGCGTCCCAACCGAACTCCTGAACATGGAAGAGCGCCTTCAGCGGCGAATCGGCCCGTGGGTCCAACACCGCCAGTGCCACCCACGACACGACGAGCCCGTTGGATGAGGCCTCGAGGTTAGCCACCACCAGGTCAGGCTTCCCAGTGCCGTCGAGGTCCACCTGCGCGACCTCGAAGCTGGACGCACTGCACATCATGCCGATACCGCTCCAGGTCGCCGCGATCGCGCCTCGACGCTTGAAGCTGAAGGTCCCGGAACAGTCCTCGTCAGCCTCGTGAACCTCCAGGCAAATCTCGAGGTCCTTGCTCATATGCGCGCACGCACGAGGTGTCTCACTCGAGTCGTCGACCGCTGCGCGCCAGACCTTGAAACCGTGGGCGGTCTTCGGCATCGCGGCCAGTAGAATCAGGGTCAGGGCATGAATCATCGCCGTCGGCTCCACTAGACTCGTCAGGTGAGTCGACTTCGCCCAGATGCAAGCGCGACGCCGCCGCCAGAGTGGAGTGGGCTTCGTCCGCCGACTGGCGACGGCAAGCCGATTCGCTGGCGCTGGTCCGCGCGCTCTTCGAGTGGTGAGCGAAAGCGCGGCGAGATGGACGCATTCGACCCAGACGAGGTCCGCCAGCGACTTGCGAATCTGGGCTATTCCGAGGTTGAGCTTCGGAGGAAGTGGTTCGAGCTTCCCCGCCTGACGGATGTGCTCGGCCTGGTGACCCGAATCGATCGCGCGGTCGTTGCGCGGCAACTGAGCGTGATGCTCGACGCTGCGCTGCCGGCAGCTCAATGCGTCTCGATCATCAAGGGGCAGCAGCGCAACCGGAGCGTGCGGCGCGAGCTCGAGCTCATCGAGGCAGGGCTGGCTCGAGGACTGGCGCTCGCGGACGCGCTCAGGCTGGCGCACCGTCTCTTCGCGGCGGCCCCGGAATTCGTCGGCGTCAGCGATGAAGATGTCGTGAACGCGCTGGAGCGATTCGCCAGGCGCGTCGAGCGCCGCGGCTAGAACACCGGCCCCTCGAGCTCTTCATGCGGCTGCGCGATGAGCTCCGTGCCCACCAGCAGCGTCGGGCCGGCCGACTCCACCGCCGCCGCGAGCGCCGCCTCGACGTCCTCGAGCGCGCCGGTCAGCACGTAGTAGCCCTTGCCGCCAATCCCGCGCGCGAAGCCCGTCTGAATCAGCTTCACCGCAGCGGCCTTGAGCGCCTTGTCCGCCGAGAGCAGCGCCGACGCGACCGTCTGCGTCTCCACGATGCCCACCGCGCCGCTCGGCCGTCCGCGCGCACCCGTGCGAATCGCAGGCACCAGCGCGGGATGCGCATTGGGCAAGAGGAACGCGTCGAGCAGCTGCGAATCGGCCGCGGCGCGCCCTGCCCCGAGCGCCTCTTCCACCTCGGCCACGCCGCCCGCGAACAGCACCAGGTACTTGCCCGGTGTCACCGCGGCCGCGTTGAGCAGCTGCACCGGCGCCTTCTTCACCACCGCGTCGGCGACGACCATACCTCGCGCGATCGTCTCGATTTCAATGAGCGCGAGCGCGGGCGAGGACATTCGATATATCGCGATGTAGCGTCAGACGATGCGGAAGTAATCCTTCAGCGTGCAGCGGCGCTCGCGCGTGAACGTGCGCGCCGTGGTCAGGCCCTCGCCGGTCGGGCTGGCGATGGTGAACGAGGTGTAGCCCTCGCCCTCGAGTCCCAGGCCCGCGAAGCTCGGCCCGTTCTTCACGAAGATGCTGGTGTTGATGGCCCGCGCCATGGTGTGCAGGTTCTCGAGCCGCTGGCTGTGCATCGTGGCGGTGTGGCCAAAGCCGTGCTCCGCCTCGACGGCCAGCGCGATCGCCTCGTGCACATCGCGCGCGCGGGTGAAGCCCATCACGGGCATGAGCAGCTCGGCCTGGATGAATGGGTGGTGGAAGTCGACCTCGGCAAAGAGCAGCCGCGTCTGCTCGGGCACGTGCACGCCCGCGGCGCGCGCGATCTTCGCGGCGTCCTTGCCCACCCAGTCCTTGTTCGGGTGACCGTCGGGCAGCACCACCAGCTCCTCGAGCCGCTGGATCGCGGCGCCGGTGATCTCGTACGCGCCCGCGGCGATCATCGCCTGCTTGAGCTTGTCGGCGATCGACGCGACGGCGATCACTTCCTTCTCGACGATGCAGACGATGTTGTTGTCGAGGCTCGCGCCGCGGACGATGTCCTTGCCGGCCTTCTCGATGATGGCGGTCTCGTCCACGACCGCGGGCGGATTTCCCGGCCCGGCGCAGATGGCGCGCTTTCCCGAGTTGAGCGCGGCCTTCACCACGGCCGGTCCGCCGGTGACGACGGTGAGCCGCGTGCCCTTGTGCTTCATGAGCGACTGCGCGCTCTCGATGGTGGGCTCGCCCATCATACAGACCAGGTTCTCCGGTCCGCCGGCCGAGACGATCGCCTCGTTGATGAGCTCCACGTGCCAGCGGCACACCTTCTTCGCGCTCGGATGCACGTTGAAGACGACCGCGTTGCCGCCCGCCACCATGCCGATGGCGTTGTTGATGATCGTCTCGGTGGGGTTCGTGGTGGGCGTGATCGCGCCGATGACGCCGAACGCCGCGCGCTCGGTCATCGCCAGGCCGCCGTCGCCGGTCCAGGTCTCGGGCAGGTCGAGGATCTCGATGCCTGGCGTCTTCCACGCGCAGAGCAGGTTCTTCTGGATCTTGTCTTCCACACGCCCGAGGCCGGTCTCTTCCACGGCCTTCACGGAGAGCTCGCGCGCGTTGTCGGCGGTGACCTTGCGCATCGCCGCGACGATCTTCTTGCGCGTCTCGAGGGGCAGCTCGACCAGCTCCTCGTGCGCGTCGTGGGCGGACTTCGTGGCCGTGTCGAGGTCGTCGAAGATGCCCTTGCGGCCGCGAATCACGGCCGGCGCCTTGCGGCCCGGGGCATAGGTCTCGATCCAGTGACCGCCCTCGGTCTTGGGCTTCTTGAGCTGCTCGTCGACGTGGCGGTCGCGCTTGGGGATCTCCGGACCACTCGAGCCGTTGCCCAGCTTGCTCACCACCGCTTCGACGATGGCGTTGATCTGGCGTTCGTCGAGTGCCATGGCGGTGCCTCGCGACCTATCGAGATATAGCTACTTCTTGGGCTTCTTCGCCTGCGACGGCAGCGCGCTCTCGCCATCCCAGAAGATGCCCGCGGCCAGCTCTTCGTAGACCACCATCACCTTGGAGACCGGCAGATCGAGCCGCTTGGCGATGACCTGGCGCACCTCGGAGATCAGGCCTTCGATGATCTCCGGCGTGCGATCGTCCTTCTGCTTGGCCTTGATGGTGACCACGGGCATGGCGTTCTAGCCCTTGCTCTTGTCGTACTTGAGGCTGCCGCCGACCTCGAGCTGGTCGACGATGGCCATGATGGTGGCGTCCACGGGGCGGTCCTTGGTGGCCTTGGTCTGCCGGGCGCTGGAGCCGGAGGCGTAGAGCACCACCTCGCCCACGCCTGCGCCGACAGCGTCCACCGCCACCACGATCGCCCCGTTGACGTTGCCCTCGACATCCATGCCGCGCACGAGCAGGAGCTTGGAGCCGTTGAGCTCCTCCTCCTTGCGCGTGGACACGACGGTCCCGACGACCTTGCCGATGAGCATCGCTCTCGCCTTCTTGCCGCCCGCGTCGCCGCGAGCGGTGGAAGCGAATTACTTGCCGCTCTCGGCGCGCGCCTGGTCGGCGCGGCCCAGCGGGAGGGCGAGGTCGATGTTGGTGTGCGGGCGGGGGATGACGTGCACCGACACCAGCTGGCCCACGCGCTCAGCCGCGCGCGAACCCGCCTCGGTGGCGGCCTTCACCGCGGCCACGTCGCCACGGACGATGGCGGTGACGTACCCGCCGCCGATCTTCTCGTAGCCCACGAGCTCCACCTTGGCGGCCTTCACCATGGCATCCGAGGCCTCGACCATGCCCACGAAGCCCTTCGTCTCGATCATCCCCAGCGCGTCAGCCATCTTGGTTGCTCCTTGGATGCTGCATAACGAAAAGGTTAGTTAACCAAACGCTTACTTGTCCTTGAACGCCGGCGGCTCGGCGCCGGTCACGCTCTTGAGCGCGTCCACGGCGGCCTTGGCGGCGGCGTCGATCTCCGCCTCGGGGCCGGCCAGGTACAGGCGGCCGAAGGCGCCGAACGGCGTCACGTCCACCAGCTTCACGTTGGCGGCCTTCTCGGCCTCGTTGGCGGCGAAGGCGGCGTACGCGGCCGGCTCGCACTCGAGGATGAACAGGCTCTGGCCGGGCTCGATCATCGAGCCGAAGCGGATGCGGTCGAGGATCATCGCGTGCATGGGCTCGATGGCGCGCACGATGGTGTTCGAGATGATCTTCGGCTTCATGCGGTCTTCGACCTTGGCGCCCATCTCGCCGAGGATCGCCTCGCCCGCGCTGCGCACCTCGCCCTTGTCCTCGCTGTGCACCTCGAGCATGCCGTAGGCGCGCTCGACGACCAGCGTCGCCGGCTGCACCTTGGTCTGCTTGAGGGCCACGTCGATGAGGCGATGGATGGCCATGCCCGGCGCGATCTCGATGAAGAGCGAGGCGACGCCAGGGACCGGGTAGTAGCCGCGGCAGGTGGTGCAGATGTGCGCGGCGAGCTGCGGCTGGAGCGAGTCGAGGAAGACGAAGGTGCGGAGGCTGATACCGCCGGCCATGTGCCCTCTCCCAAGGGTGAAGCGGGGTTTCTACCGTGCTGTGGGCAAGCTGACAAGCGACCGCTAGACCGGTCTTGCAGACGGCTCGGTCGCGCCGTGCGTGCGGCTAGCGCGCCGGCTGCTCCGGCCACACCTGCCCGGCCCCGTTCACCTTGATGGTCCACCCTGCCCCGCGCGTGAACTTGCGGAACTCGTCGAGCGTCTTGGGCTGGTAGCTGAACTGCCTGCCGTCGGCGCTGAAGGCCACGTCGTACTCTTCCTTCTTCTGCACGCGCTGGTCGGGGCCGTTCGCGCTGGTGGCGGGCCAGTTGGTGTCGGTGGTGTCGCCCTGGGTCTTCTGGGTGCCGAGCTTCACCCAGTTGTAGAAGTCGTAGCTGCACCACTGCGCCATCGTGGGGCACTGGTGGTAGCAGGTGCTCTCCACCGTCTTCTGGCACTTGTCGTAACAGGTGCTGCAGACCTCGCGGACCTCTGAGTAGCCATTCTTCTTGCTCGTGGATTCCTTGTGGCAGTTGCAGTCGTGCGGGCGGCAGTCGTAGCTCTCCTGATGCGGATTGCAGGAGTACGGCTCGCAGTCGTGCGTGCCGCTCTGGCGCATCTGACAGCTCTTGTTGAACGCGTCGCCCGGCGCGTTGAAGCCCGAGCCGTGCTGGAGCTGCCGCTGCTCGAGATCGACCGTGTAGATCCAGTGCGTGCTCTGCACCGTCGCCGCCTTCTGGTGCGGCATCAGGCACACCAGCATTCCCGCGCTGCACGAGCCGAAGAGCGCCAGCCCGACGTAGAGCATCGCGTGGCTCTTCTTCGCGGGCGGCGTTTTCACTGCGGGTGAAGCCGGCGCCTGGCCTTGCGAGGCGCCGCCGGGCGCTTCGCCTGCCTTGGCGTCCTCCACGCGCGCGCCGCAGTTGCGACACTTGCCATCGCCGGTTCGATCCTGCGAGCCGCAGTAACTGCAGACCCAGTTCGCGCCCGCGTTGGCCGTCTTGAGCGCGGCCTCGTCGGTGACCTCGGCGCTCTCGAGATCGGTGACGTCTTGCTCGGCCTTGCTCTTGGCGGTGCCGCACTTCTGGCACTTGAGGAAGCGGCCGAGGTTCATCTCGCCGCAGCTCGGGCACTTCCACTTGTCCTCAACGACGTACGTGCGCTTGACGTGTTCGTCACTCATGGTGGCTCATCCTCGTTGACGTCGAGCGGCCTTGGCGTGCCAACCCGCGCGCGCCATCGCCTCGTTTCCGAGCGGATCGTCCAGCTTCTCCAGCGCCGCGCGCGCGTCCTCGGCGCGCTCGGGCCCAATCGTGCCGAGCAGCGAGGCGAGCGCGGTGAGGACCTCGTCCTCCATCGTCTGCGCCTCGACCACGTTGCCCGGATGCACCAACGCGCGCGCACCCTTGGCGGCGCTCCACGCTTGCACCAGGCCGACAAGCTGGGCCGAACCGAGCGCGTCCTCGGCGCCAATGGCCAAGAAGTGCCGCCACACGGCGACGTCGTGCGCGCGGAATGCCGGCTCTTCATTCGCGAGCTCGAGCGCACGCAGCGCGAGCTCGGGGTCCGCGAGGACCGCGTCCGGGAAGCGCGCGAGCACCATCGCCCGCTCTGCGCGATCGACGGCTTCGACGGCCTTCGGAAGCACGGCGCGCGCTGCACGAAGCGCATCGGCGCACGTGGCCCAGCTGCCCTCGAGCAAGCCCTGGCGAAGCGCGCCCAGCGCCGCCGCGAGCTGGAGCGCGTTCGAGCCGCCTTCGAACTCACCCGCCTCGAGCGCTGCGCCCTGCACCGCCGCGGCGACGACTGCCGCCTCCCACGCCTCGTCATCCGACTCGGCCGCGGCGTCGATGAGCGACTCGGGCGTGCTCTCGTCGAGCTCGAGGATCGATTCGAGAAAGCGCGTCAACGCGGGCCACGCCTCGCCGGCGCGCGCGTGAAGCACGTCGAAGAGCCGCGACGCGAGCACGTCCTCGCCGGAATCCAGATGCCGTCGCAGCGACGCCACCGTCGCCTGCACGTCGCCCGATTGCAGCTCGCGCACCGCCCGATACAGGTGCGCCGGCAAATCGAGCAGCGCCTGCTCCTCGCGCGTGACCACGCCCAGCACGCGCTTCACGACCGCATCGGGCTCCGCGTCCGGCGCCACTGCGAGCGCCTCGAGCACGGCCGCGCGCGCCGCGCGACGCCGCAAGGGATCTGCGAGCGACAAGCCGGCCAGGTGCTGCAGTGCGCCCAACGAATCGCCCGCCTCGAGCAGCGCGCGCGCATCGTCGCGAATCGGCTCTTCGCGCTCGCCGCGCAGCTTCCAGGCCTGCGCCCGCCGACCCAGCCGATCCAGCACCTGCACCTTCAACTCGCGCGACGCCGCGTCGTTCTCGTCGAGCGCCTCGAGCCCGGACTCGAGCTCGTCCTGCGCGCCGTCTTGAAGCGCGAGTTCCAGCAAGTCTGCGGAGAGCGCGGTGTCGTGCTCGGCGGCGCTCTTGAGCGCGCGGCGCGCCTGGGTGCGCTCGTCGACTTCTTCCGACAGGACCGCGAGCCCCCACTGCGCGCCTTGATGCTTCGGCGCGAGCTCGAGCACGCTGCGGTAGCCGTCGAGCGCTGCGTCGAGCTTGCCTTGCGCGTGCAGCAGCCACGCGCGCGCGAAGCGAGGCGTCGCGCCGTCGAGCACCGGCGTCGAGCCCAGGATTCGCGCGGCCGCCTCGACCTCGTCGCCCGCGAGCAACGCCAGCGCAAGCAGCGGCGCCACCCGTGGACGCGATTCGGTCAGCGACCAGGCGGAATCGAGCGACTTGCGCGCGAGCTCGATGTTGCCGTCGCGCAAGGCCACCGCGCCACGAACGGCATCCGCCTCAGGCGCGTCCAGCAGCGCGAGCCAGGCCGCGTCCTCGCCCGACGCGAGTGCAATCCGCGCGAGCAGCACCTGCGCCCGGGCGCGCTCGGCCGGCAGCAGCGCCTGCGCCTTGGCCGCGACGACGAGCTTCTTCTTCGCGGCAGCGAGCTTGCCCTCCACGAAGTCGCGCCAGCCGAGAACGAGCGGGCCAGACGGCTCATCCTTCACCTCGTCGAAGAGCGACTTCGCGCCTGGCAGCCGCCGACGCGCAGAGGGCGCACCACCATCCGCCTGCGCGAGCAGCGATCGCAGATAGCTCGCGTGCAGCCGCCGGCCTTTTCCAAGCCGCGTGGCCGCAAGCAGCGCGTCGGCCACCTTCGCGGGCGCCTTGCCGACGGCCGACAGAAAGCCCTTCGCGTCATCGTTCTCGTCGTCCGAGGGAATCGGCGGCGGCCCGAGCACCTCGCGCAGATCGACATCGCCCGCGAAGAGCCGCCCACCGTGGACCTCGTCGCCCTCGCCTTCGGGCTCGTCGTCGAGCTGGTCCGCGCCCGGCAACACGCGAACCGCGAGCGGCGTCACCAGCGAGACCGGATCCGCCATTTCGCGAAGCAGCTGCGAGAGCGCGTCGAGCGCGGCCGGCAGCGCATCGCCGTCGACGCTCAAGCGCTTCAGCCACGGGACGAAGAGCGCGTGCCGTGCGGCGCGCGCCGCATCATTCAGCTCGGCAGCCGCGGCCTCGACCTGCTCCACGGTCCGCGCGGCAGGCCCCGTGGCGAGCATGCGCGGCACATCGCGGCCTGCGCGCAGTCGCTGGACGAGCTCTTTGACGTTGCGCGCGACGTTGAGCTGCGGCGCGCCCGGCTCGAGCTCGAGCAGCCGGTACGCGTTCTCCGCAAGAGGGCGCGCGAGGGCCTTGGCCCGCGCGCTCCAGGACTCGAAGGGGCGCATCGCGAGCATCTTCGCCCAGGAGCGGCCTGGGCACCATCGGACCGAAACTAAGCGGTGGTCGTGCCCGAGCCGCTGCCGGAGCCGCTGTTGCTGCCCGAGTCGGAGCTGGCGCCCGTGGAGCCGCTGTCGCTGCCCGAGCCGCTGCCCGACGACGTCGAGCCGCTGTCGCTGCTGGCGCCCGTGGTCGAGCCGGAATCGCTGCTGGCGCCCGTGGTCGAGCCCGAATCGCTGCTCGCGCCGGTGGTCGAGCCGGAATCGCTGCTGGCGCCGGTGGTCGAGCCGCTGTCCGACGAGCCCGAAGTGCCGGTGGTGGAGCTCGACGACGATCCAGTGCTGGCGGCCGACGACGACGACGTGGTGCTGGTGGAGCTCGTGCTCGAGCTGCTGCCCGTCGAGCCGGTGGTGGCGGTGGCGGGGCTGTCCTTCACGCAGCAGCCCTGCGAGCCGTCGCCGTAGCCCTGGCAGAACCAGCCCACATCCGAGGGGCAGTCGGTGCGCACGTGGCAGCTCTGGGCCTGGCCGCAGTTCACCGGGCCGGAGCCGATGGTGCCCGTCGTGCCGGTGCCCGTGCCGTTGGTGATGCCGCCGACGGTGCCGGTGCTGGAGCTGGAGGACGATGAACTGCCGGAGCAGCCTGCCACGAGCAGGCCGAAGAGGACGATCGAGGAGAGCTTGGTCATGCAGCGCACTCTAAACGAATGCGCGCTGGCCGACTACATCGGTCCGGCTGGGCCCGCGCCCTCGTCGCCGCCGGAGAAGAAGTCCTTGATGGCCTGCTTCACGGTGTCGCGCTCGATGACGGCGATGCTGCTCGTGAGCGGGATCTGCTTGGGGCAGACCTTCACGCAGTTCTGGGCCTTGCCGCACTCCTGCACGCCGCCCTTGCCCATCACCGCGCGCAGGCGCTCGGGGGCGTTGAGCTTGCCCGTGGGGTGCATGTTGAAGCGCCGCACCTGGTTGATGGCCGCCGGGCCGATGAAGTCCGAGGCCGAGTTCACCTGGGGGCAGGCCTCCACGCAGCAACCGCAGGTCATGCACGTGGACATCACGTACTCCTGCTGCTGATCGCTCTGCGCCTCGCGCGGGCCCGGGCCGAGGTCGTAGGTGCCGTCGATGGGGATCCACGCCTTCACGCGCTTCAAGTTCTCGAACATCGTCTGCCGGTCCACGCAGAGGTCGCGCACGAGCGGGAACTTGGTCATCGGCTCGAGCGTCACCGGCTGCTCGAGCTGATCGATGAGCGCGGTGCACGCCTGGCGCACCTTGCCGTTCACGTTCATGGTGCAGCTGCCGCAGACCTCTTCCAGGCAGGCCTGGTCCCACGCGACAGGCGTCGTCTTCTTGCCGTCCTGGGTGACCGGGTTGCGCTGGATCTCCATCAGGCAGGAGATGACGTTCATGTTCGGCTTGTACGGCAACGCGAACGTCTCGAAGAACGGCTCCTTGCCGGCCTCACCGCGCTTGATGCGGATGACGATCTGCTTGCCCGTGTGGGTGGCGGCGACCATGGTCGTTGTCTCCAGAAATCAGGCGTACCAGCGGGGCTCAGGCTTGAGCACGTCGAACTTCACCGGCTCGTAGGTGATCTTCGGGCCGTCCTTGGTCCAGGCGGCCATGGTGGTCTTGAGCCACTTGTCCTTCTGCGCTTCCCACTTGGCCATCCACTCCTTGTCCTCGTTGGGATCGCGCGTCTTGGGCTCGGGAAGCTTGAAGTCGGGCTTGTAGTGCGAGCCGCGGCACTCGTCGCGGAGCAGCGCGCCCTGGGTCATCACCTCGGCCAGCTCGAGCATGTTCCAGAGCTGGTTGGCGTAGCTCAGCGGCTGGTTGAGCGTGCCCGTGGCTGCATCGAGGACGTTCAGGTTGTTCCAGCGCTGCTTCATCTCGCGGATGCGATCGACCGACTTCTGCAGGCGATCGTTGTAGCGCACGACCGTCATGTTCTCGGTCATCAGATCGCCGAGCTCCTTGCCCATGCGGAACGGGTTCTCGGAGCCCTGCATCTTCTTGATGCTCTCGAAGCGGTCCTTCCAGCGCTTGGCCTCGCGGTCCAAGAGACCCGCCGACGCCTGGTTGGTGCCGGTGTTCTTGGCGTACGAGATCATCGACGGGCCCGCGAGCCCGCCCGCGTAGATGCAGGAGAGCAGCGAGTTGGCGCCGAGGCGGTTGGCGCCGTGGTACGCGTAGTCGCACTCGCCGGCGGCGTAGAGCCCGGGGATGTTGGTGGCCTGGTTACGCGGCGAGCCGGCAACGGGAAGGTTGTTCTTGTCGCCCTCGATGTCGACCCAGAGGCCGCCCATCGAGTAGTGCATCGCCGGGAAGATCTTCATCGGCTTGTGTCGGGGATCCACGCCCTGGAACTTCTCGTAGATCTCGAGCACGCCTTTGATCTTGGCGTCGAGGACCTTGGCCGGGATGTGGGTGACGTCGAGGTGCACCGCGTCCTGGCCGTCGATGCCCATCTTCAGATCGCGGCAGACGTGGAAGATCTCGCGCGTGGCCACGTCGCGCGGCACGAGGTTCTTGTACTTGGGGTACCACTCCTCGAGGAAGTACCAGGGCTCGCCCTTGGGCGGACGCTGCTTGCCCGAGCGCTGATCCATCCCGCCGTCGCTGGGCACCCACACCCGGCCGCCCTCGCCGCGGACGCTCTCGCTCATCAGGCGGAGCTTGTCCTCGCCCGGGATCGCCGTCGGGTGCACCTGGATGAACTCGCCGTTCGCGTAGAACGCGCCCTGCTGGTACACGCTGCCGGCCGCGGTGCCGGTGTTGATGGTGGAGTTCGTCGATCGGCCGAAGACGATGCCCGGGCCGCCGGTCGCGAGGCACACCGCGTCGGCCGGGAACGACTTCACCTCCATCGTGCGCAGGTCCATCGCCACCACGCCGCGGCACGGACCGCCCTCCTCGCGCACGATGCCGAGGAACTCCCAGAACTCGTACTTGGTGACCTTGCCCTCGGCCTCGTAGCGGCGCACCTGCTCGTCCAGCGCGTAGAGCAGCTGCTGGCCCGTGGTCGCGCCGGCGAAGGCGGTGCGGTGGTGCAGCGTGCCGCCGAAGCGGCGGAAGTCGAGCAGGCCCTCCGCGGTGCGGTTGAAGGGCACGCCCATGCGGTCGAGCAGGTAGATGATGCCCGGGGCCGCGTAGCACATGCCCTTCACGGCGATCTGCTCGGCGAGGAAGTCGCCGCCGCGGAGCGTATCCTTCACGTGGATGTCGGGGTGGTCGCCTTCGCCCTTGGTGTTGACGGCGCCGTTGATGCCGCCCTGCGCGCACACCGAGTGGCTGCGCTTCACCGGGACGATGCTGAAGACGTCGACCTTCTGGCCCGCCTCCGCGAGCTTGATCACCGTCATCAAGCCTGCGAGCCCGCCGCCCACCACCGCGAAACGACCACTCACGCCTGCGTCAGCCATGTCGGGTGCACCTTTGCGTGTCGGTGTCGAACGCAGGCGCGCCAGGTCGACGCGCCCGCGGTGCCGCTTAGAGCTTGGTGGCCTCGACCGTCTTGCGGACGGAGTCCACGCTCTTGGCCCACATGGCCTGCTCCTCGGGGTTCATGTCCAGCTCGTACACCTTCTCCACGCCGCCCGAGCCGATGCGCACGGGCACGCCCATGAAGATGTTGTTCAGGCCGTACTCGCCCTCGAGCAGCGCCGCGCAGGGCAGCACGCGCTTCTGATCGAGGATGTACGCCTCGGCCATGGCCACGGCGCTCGCGGCCGGCGCGTAGAACGCCGAGCCGGTCTTGAGCAGCTCCACGATCTCGCCGCCGCCTTTGCGGGTGCGGTTCACGATGGCGTCGAGCTTGTCCTTGGGGAGCAGGCTGGTGAGCGGAACGCCGCTCACGTTCGAGTGGCGGAGCAGCGGCACCATGTCGTCGCCGTGCCCGCCGAGCACCAGCGCGTGCACGTCCTCGATGGAAACGTCGAGCGCCTCGGACACGAACATGCGGAAGCGCGCCGTATCCAGCACGCCGGCCATGCCGACGACCTGCTGCTTCTTCAGCCCGGCGATCTTGTGGAGCGCGTAGACCATCGCGTCGAGCGGGTTGGAGATGACGATGCAGAACGCGTTCGGGCAGTGCTGCTTCACGTTCTTGGCCACGTCCGACATGATCTCGAGGTTCTTGGCGAGCAGGTCCTCGCGGCTCATGCCCGGCTTGCGGGGCAGGCCGGCGGTGATGATGAGGACGTCGGTGCCCGCGAGGTCGGCCCAGTTCGACGTGCCGGAGATGCGCGAGGGCGTGCCGTCGACGGCGGTGAGCTGGAAGAGATCGAGCGCCTTGCCCTTGGCCATGCCCTCGGCCGGAGCGATGTCGTAGAGCACCACGTCGCCGAGCTGCTTCTGGGCGCACAGGAGCGCGAGGTTTCCGCCGATCTGACCTGCGCCGATGAGACCAATCTTCTTACGGGCCACGAGGGACCTCCAGGTTGCGTGGGGAGTCTATAGAAGGCTGCGCGGGCGAAGCCGTCTGAAATTCTGGGGTTCGAAATCAGGCGGTCTAATGGCAGCGCAGACCGGGTTTACAAAGGCGCGGCACTCTATTGAGCCGAGCAAGCAACCGCAAGAACGGACGACAAGCTGCGTCGAGTGGCGCGCGGCTGGCTCGGGTGAGCGCGCGTGGTGAGCCCGATCGTGGCTCGTTCCCAAGTTTCGGCGGATCGCCCGATCCCTGATCCCGAGTTCCTGCGCCCCGGACATGCCCGCGGGGAATGGAGCCAAAAAAAAATCGGGGACCTCCTCGCGGAGATCCCCGTTGAAGTGGTGCTCAGGGAGAGATTCGAACTCTCACGCCTTGCGGCGCCAGCCCCTCAAGCTGGTGTGTCTACCAGTTCCACCACCTGAGCAAACCAAAGCGCGCGCTAGGTAGCACGCGCCTGTCACCGCGACAAGAGAAGAACGCCCAGCGGACGTTCAACCTGACAAGCGGGCCTTACGGAGTCGCCGGCGCGGAGGGCTGCGCAGGAGCCGCAGGCGTCGGGGCCGGAGCTGCCGGAGCCGCGTTCGTCGGAGCCGGAGCCGCGCTCGTCGGGGCCGGAGCCGCGGGGGCAGCCGGAGCCGGCGCCGCAGGCTTGGGCTCAGCGGGCGGGAGCGTGTCGGTCACCGAGCGGTGGTGGCTCGCCGCGAACGAGAGCGTGAGCGAGGTGATGAAGAAGATGGCCGCGCACACGCTGGTCACGCGCTGCAGGAAGGTCACGCCGCCGCCGCCGCCGAAGGCGCTCGACGCCGCACCGCCACCGCCGAGCGCCATCCCGCCTTCGGTCCCCGGCTGAAGGAGGATCACGAGGATCAAGAAGATGCAGACGAGGACGTGGAGGATGGTGACGAGGGTGATGATCATGGCTCTTCCAAGGGCAGAAACTGCGCAGGCCCATAACAAAGGCCGCGCAATCTACGTTCCCGACTCGAATTTGACAATACGGGCGAAGTCTTCGGCCTTCAGGCTCGCTCCGCCCACCAGAGCGCCGTCGACGTCGGGCTTGCTCATCAGGTCGGCGATGTTGTCGGGCTTCACGCTGCCGCCGTACTGGATGCGCAGCTTGCTCGCCAGGTCGGCACCGAGGAGCTCTCCCAGCAGCTTGCGGATGGCGCCGTGAACCTCCTGCGCCTGCGCGCTCGTCGCCGTCTTGCCCGTGCCGATGGCCCAGACCGGCTCGTAGGCGATGACCAGCGTGCCGAGGTCCTTGGCCGTGAAGCCCGCGAGCGCGCCGCGCACCTGGCGGTCGACCACCTGCATGGTCTGGCCGCCCTCGCGCTCCTGCAGCGTCTCGCCCACGCACACGATGGGCACCAACCCGGCCTTGAGCGCCGCGCCGAGCCGCTTGTTCACGGTGGCGTCGGTCTCACCGAAGAACTGGCGCCGCTCGCTGTGGCCGATGATCGCGTACTTCGCGCCCGCGTCTTTCACCATCGGCGCGCTGACCTCGCCGGTGAAAGCGCCCTGCACTTCCCAGTGGCAGTTCTGGCCGGCCACGCCGACGTTGGTGCCCTCGAGCTGCTTGGCCACCGCGTAGATGCTGGTGAAGACCGGCGACACCGCGATCTCCACCCGCTCGCGAAGGACGCCCACCACGTTCGCCAGGTCGCGCGCGGTCGCGACCGATTCGGCCACGGTCTTGTGCATCTTCCAGTTGCCGCAGATGAACGGCTTGCGTCCCTGTGCGCTCATGTCACTGCTCCAGTGCCGCGATGCCGGGAAGCTTGATGCCCTCGATGAACTCCAGGCTCGCGCCGCCGCCCGTCGAGACGTGCTTCATCTTCGACGCAAATCCCATCTGCTCCACCGCCGCAGCCGAGTCGCCGCCCCCCACCACGGTGATCGCGTCTTTGTTGTCGGCCATGGCCTGCGCCACCGCGCGCGTGCCCGCGGCGAACGGCTCGAGCTCGAAGAAGCCCATCGGCCCGTTCCAGAGCACGCTCTTCGCGTTGCGGATCGTCTGCCGGTAGAGCTCGATGGTCCGGGGGCCGATGTCGAGGCCCATCCAATCGGCGGGGATCGGCTGCGTGTCGATCGTCTTGCGCTCGGCGTCGGCCTTGGGCTCCTTGGCCACGACGTGATCGCGCGGCAGGTAGACCTCGACTTTGCGCTCGGCCGCGGTCTTCAAGATGCGGTTGGCGACCTCGAGCTTGTCGGCCTCGACGCGGCTCTTGCCCACGTCCACGCCCATGGCCTTCAAGAACGTGTACGCCATCGCGCCGCCGATGAGGAACGCGTCGACCTTCGTCGTCAGGTTCTCGAGCACCTTGATCTTGTCCGAGACCTTGGCGCCGCCGAGCACCGCCACGAACGGACGCTTGGGGCTCTCGAGCAATTGGCCCAGGTACTCGATCTCCTTCTTCATCAACAGGCCGGCGCCCTTGGTGTTGACGAACTTCACCATGCCTGCCGTCGACGCGTGCGCGCGGTGCGCCGTGCCGAACGCGTCATTGATGTAGACGTCGCAGTTGGCGGCCAGCTCGCGCGCGAACTCGGGGTCGTTCGCCTCTTCTTCTTTGTGGAAGCGGAGGTTCTCGAGCATGAGCACGTCGCCGTCCTTCATGTCGGAGACGCGCTTCTTCACGCCGTCGCCGATGCAGTCGTCGGCGAGGGTGACGTCCTTCTTGAGCAGCTCCGCGAGCCGCTGCGCCGCCGGCTCGAGCGTGAACTTCGGATCGACGCCCTTCGGCCGGCCGAGGTGCGAGCCAAGGATGAGCTTGGCCTTCTTGCCCAGCGCCGCCTGGATGGTCGGCAACGCCGCGCGGATGCGGGTGTCGTCGGTGATCTTGCCGGCGTCATCGAGCGGGACGTTGAAGTCCACGCGCATGAAGACGCGCTTGCCCGCCAAATCCAGCTGGTCCACGTACTTGATCATGGGAAGCCTCGCGGCCGCCTGATTAGCTTGGGCGCGCGCGGCCAGCCACGGAAATCTTGGGGATCGCCGTTACGTGAACTTCTGGCGCACCGCCTTGTCGCGCGTGCGCTCCAGCACCTTGCGGCAGTCGCGGCACACATACTCCACGATGGTGGGCGTGCCCCACGAGCCGAAGACCAGCCCGAAGATGCCCCAGGCGTCGTACTGGCACTCGCCGCGGACGCGCGCGTGGTTCTTGTCGTGACCACACGGACAGCGCTCCATCAAGACCTGCGTCAGCTCGCCAGGGAGGAACTTCCGCGCTGCCGCCATTCGAGTGCCCTCGTGCGTGGGCACTGTCTAACCGCCTGGGTGCACTCCCGCACGGCGGCCGCCAACCACCGCGAGGGGTGATCGGCGGCCACTGGAAGAGCCGGGCTACGCCTTGTTGGCCGCGCCGGTGCTGATGGCGATCTTCTTCGCCTGCACTTCGGGCTTCTTGGGGAGCGCGATGGTGAGCACCCCTTCTTTCAGCTCGGCGCGGGCGTGCTCGCCGTCGACGCCTTCGGGCAACGCGAAGCTGCGCGCGAACGAGCCGAAGCTGCGTTCGTAGGAGTAGGTCGTCTCGCCCTTCTCTTCCTTCTCCTGGTCGCGCTTGCCCTTGACCACCAGCTGGTTGCCCTGGTGGCTGATCTCGATGTCGCCCTCCTTCACGCCGGGCATGTCGGCCTTGAAGATGAAGCTGTCCTTGGTCTCCTTGATGTCGAACGCTGGCGCGAACGCGGCCGCGCGAAGCTCCGGCGCACCCACGAGCGGCTCCCAGCGCATCATCTCGCGCATGATCCTGAACGGGTCGTTCTCGTTGAAGAAGGTGGGAAAGCTGCTCGGACGGGGAGTGATGTTCGCCATGTCTTCCTCCTTGGAAGGGCGTGATCGCCGCAGCACGCTTCAGCAAGCGTCGTGCCCCGCGCGGGCTCGTGAGAACTCGGGTACTTGTTCAGCACGCGCTGCGCGGCAGGCGCAAGGGATGCGGGCGGGCGTCGACGAGACGCAGGACAGCGCTACGCCTTCCAGCGCATCATCGGGGCAGCAGCGATGAGGAGCACATGATCACGGTCGAGCGACGGGTGGGTCAGCTGGTGGAGGCGCGCTTCGACGGCGCCATCACCGTGGCCATGCTCAAGGAGTTCAGTACCAACCTGGCGCAGATCATCGTCAAGGCGGGCATGCGCCTGGTCTTCGTGGTCGACTTCCGCAACCTGGCGCCCTTCGACTCCACCATCGAAGCGATGCTCCTCGGCCAGATGCGCAGCGACAACTTCGCCATCGAGCGGTCGAGCTTCCTGCTGCGGCCGGGCACGCCCGTGTGCACCGAGATGGAGCGCCTGGCAAAGCTGGCGAAGAACCCCGCGCGGCGCACCTTCACCACCCTCGACGACCTCATGGGCTGGGTGGGCCCGGTGCTGAAGCCGGACGAGGTCAAGCGCGCCATCGACTTCATGGCCGAGCGCAGCTGAGCTGACCTCTTCGGGTTGACGGCCGTCGCCTCGATGGGTCGCGGGGCACCACGCCTGAGAAAACCTCGACCGCCCACCGCCAGGAGCTGGGGTGGGCGGAGTCAGTCGTGGCGCCCGCTCAGGCGACCGTTCTGCGGGTCCCCATGAAGATCAACCGCAAGAGCAGCACGAAGACGATCGCGCCGATGATCGCCGGGATGATCTGGATGCCGCCGACGATGGGCCCGAAGTGCAAGAGCGCGCCGCCAATCCACGCGCCCACGAAGCCAACCACAATCGAGCCAAATACGCCGCCCGGAATCTTCACGCCGCCAATTCGCTCGCCGAGCGCGCCCACGATGAACGCGACGATGAGCAGCACGATGAAACCAAGAATCGTCATGAGCGCCTCCTAGGCCTCCGAGGCAATCTGCGTCGCGTCCCGGGGGGCCGCTAAGGCTTGCTCGGGCGGCGCGGGGCTCGGGTGCGTGCACGCCCCACGTGGCGCTTGGCAGCCCAGTCGCTCATCGAGCGAGCCGCTTAACCAAAAAGTAAAGCTCATCGACCCGGTGGCGGCAGGAATGCCTCGGGCGTGATCACCGTGCCCGCCGGGATGTCGCGATTGGCCACCAGCACGGGGACCAGGTTCCAGCCTCAACCTCGGCAGCGTCTTCGCCTCGCCTCCGCCACCACGCGCACCGACACGGCTGCCACCGCGAGCATCGCCGCGACCAGGATGCGCTTTTTCCCGCGAGCGACTTCGAGCTTCCGTTCCGAGCGCATGTCGCTGAAACGCGCGCGGCAGGGAATCGGTTCGCCCGAAAAGCAAACGGCCGGCACCCGCGTGGGCACCGGCCGTCGTGGTCGGCGCTGAGAAGCGCCTCGCACAAGCTCGATCAGAAGCCCTTCTGGCCGACGTACTTGGTCAGATCGACCATGCGGTTCGAGAAGCCCATCTCGTTGTCGTACCAGGCGAGCACCTTCACCAGGTTGTCGCCGATGACGAAGGTGTTGGTGGCGTCGAAGATCGCCGAGGACGGGTTGCCGTTGTAGTCCACGCTCACCGTCATCTCGTCGGAGTACTCGAGCACGCCGTTGAGCTTGCCCTCGGCGGCGCTCTTGAACGCCGCGTTGACCTCCTCAGCGGTGACCTTCTTGCCGAGGGTCGCGGTGAGGTCCACCAGCGACACGTTCGGCGTGGGCACGCGGATGGAGATGCCGTGCAGCTTGCCCTTGAGCTCGGGGATCACCTCGGCCACCGACTTCGCCGCGCCGGTCGACGTGGGGATCATCGAGAGCGCCGCCGCGCGCGCCCGGCGCAGGTCCTTGTGGGTGAGATCGAGGATGCGCTGGTCGTTGGTGTAGCTGTGGATGGTGGTCATCAGCCCCTTCTCGAGGCCGAAGTTCTCCATCAGCACCTTGGCGAGCGGGGTGAGGCAGTTGGTGGTGCACGAGGCGTTGCTGATGATGTGGTGCTTCTTGGGGTCGTAGCTCTCGTGGTTGATGCCGAAGCAGAGCGTCGCGTCCTGGTGCTTCGCGGGCGCGGAGATGACGACCTTCTTGGCGCCGCCGGCGATGTGCTTCTCGGCCTCGGCCTTCTCGGTGAACTTGCCGGTGCACTCGAGCACCACGTCCACGCCCGCCGCCTTCCACGGAATCTTGGTGGGGTCCTTCTCGGCGGAGATCTTGATGGTCTTGCCGTCGACGACGATCGCGCCCTCGGCGGTGCCCACCTTGCCCTCGTACGGGCCATGGACGGAGTCGTACTTGAGGAGGTGCGCGAGGACCTTGGGCTCGTCGAGGTCGTTGATGTGGACGATCTCGATGTCCTTCTCGCCGCGCTTGTTGGCCGCGCGCAAGATGCAGCGGCCGATGCGGCCGAAACCGTTGATTCCAACCTTGATCGCCATCGCGAGCTCCGGAGTGTAGAGGCGCGGCGAAAGCTAGTGATCGGGGTCCGCAGAGTCAAACGCTTTGCGCTCGCTCAGTCCGAAACCCCATCCCCCGATCTCACGCGGGGAAGGCGCGTCCGATTTATAATCAAACGGTTAATGACGATTCACGCGGCCGTGCACTCGACGTGCAGCTCGAACTCGAGCAAGCCATTGACCACCGGCCGCACCTGCACCCGGTGTCCGCCGTAGCGAAGCACCTTGTGCGCGACCGCCGCGTGGAACGCCGGGGGCGCGAACTCGCGCTCGTAGCGCAGCACGCCGCGCCGTTCATCCAGCCGCTCGGCCGCGCGCAAACCATAGCTCGTCGCGGCCGCGTAGCCTGCCGGCATCGCGAGCAGGCGCTCGAGCGGCGGCTTCGAAGCGCCCGCCTCCACCGCGAGCCGCCCGATGAGCGAGCCCAGGAACCGCCGGCACGCGGCCTCGCCCAACCTCTTGGCTGCCGCTTCGACGCCGCCGCACGGCCCTTCGGCCACGTCCATCGCGTCCCAGTAGAGCTCGAGCCACTCCGCCGCGGGATAGAAGTGCAGCTCCTGGAGCGCCTGCGGCCCCCAGCGCGACACGAGCCGCGGCATCGCCACATCTCCCGGCGCATGCTGGCCCACCTCGTCGAGCAGCGCGTGGAACACACTGCCTCGAACCAGGTCCTTGGGGCCTGTCAGTGAGATGCGCTGCGCCAGCTCGCTTCGGTCGAGAGGCACGCCCGTCCCCTTCGAACCCCGCCTGGAAAAATCCTATCTGGACGTTGTGTCTGCTTTCGGTGACTCGGGTCACGCCGGGAAAGCCCGGATCGCGCCAGAAATCTCCGTGCAAGCGCGGCTCGAACTTGCTAAAGGCACTCACCTTTTTTGTAGGGAGGTTGGCCCCTCCATGGCGGAGCTCGAGCTCGCGGTCGGTGACCGGGTCGTTTACCCGGGTCAGGGCGTGTGCAAGGTCTCGGCGATCACCGAGAAGATCCTCGCCGGCGAAAAGCTGGTGGTGGTGGCCTTGGCGCGCGAGGAGGACGGCGCGCAGGTGCTGGTGCCGAAGACCAAGATCCAAAGCGTCGGCGTGCGCAAGCTGGCCGCCAAGGACGACGTGGTGAAGGTCTTCGAGTACCTCAAGGGCGCGTCCGACGACCCGGAGCTGGACTGGAAGGTCCGCCACCGCGCGCACCAGGACAAGGTCGCGCTGGGTGGGCTCATGGGCCTCGCCGAGGTGGTGAAGAGCCTGCAGATCCTCAGCGAGCTGCGACCGCTGCCGGCCAAGGAGCGCGAGCGCTACGACAACGCGCGCCACCTGCTCGTCCGCGAGATCGCCATCGCGTTGGACGCGCCCGAGGTGAATGCCGAAGACGCGATCGACCTGGCGCTCATCCCGCTCGGCGGCGTGAAGAAGCCGCGCGCGGTGCCGCTGGCCGATGCACTCGGTGGCGACGACGATCTCGAGCTGGGCGGCGACCTCGCCGGCATGGACCTCGGCGACATGAGCGAGCCCGAGGAGCAGGCCGAAGAAGCCGAGGAGGCCGAAGAGGCTGGCGAAGAGGCCGAGGGCGAGGAGGCGGAGGAGAAGCCCAAGAAGCCCGCCAAGGCTCCGAAGGCGCCCAAGGCCCCGAAGGAGAAGAAGCCCAAGGAGCCCAAGGCCGCCAAGCCTCCCAAGGAGCCGAAGCCGAAGCCCGCCAAGGAAGCGAAGCCCAAGGCCGCCGCCAAGAAGCCCGCTGCGAAGAAGAAGTAGCCCGAGGAGCCCATGATCCGCCTGGTGACCGTCGACGAGCAGGATCCGGCGCACGTGAAGCGCCTCACGAAGGTGCTCTTCGCTGCGTTCGGCGTGGGTGCCGAGCACCAGGGCATGGTGCCGGTTCCAGCGGGTGTACGCGTGGGCAAGGAGCTCGACGCGCAGAAGCTCATCACCGAGCTCGACGCGGTGAAGACCTTCGCCGACGACAAGCTCTTCTACCTGACCAGCGAGCCCCTGGCCGCGCGCGAGCTGCCCACCGGCAAGCTGCCGACGCAGGGCTTCGCGCAGTTCTCGGGCGAGCGCGCGCTCGTGTCGTCGGCCGGCCTCGGCAAGGGCGACGACCAGATCCGAAAGCTGGCCAAGCATGCCGTGCACCAGGCCGGGCACCTCTGGGAGCTGCACCACTGCCTGGATCCCCGCTGCTCGATGTTCCCGCCCTGGGCTGAGCAGTTCTCGGCCGGCGATCCGCTCCTCTGCTCGTTCTGCCGTGAGAAGAGCGAGAAGGTCATGCAGCGCTGATTCAGTTCCTGGTTCCTCGTTCCTGGTTGGGAGTCCCGAGCGGACTCCCCTCTCCCGCGTAGGACGGGAAAGGGGGCGGGGGATGGGGTTTCGCGGGACGTGGTTGTAGGACTCGCAATGGCCGACCCCACACCCCAGCCCAAGTCGAGCCCGCTCCTGGCGATCGAGCTGGGGCTCGTGGTGCTCGCGGCGTTGGGCTCGCTCGCTTACGACCTCACCCTGCCCGGCCGCCTGCCCCACGTGCGCGATCAGCAGGCCGCCGCCGACGCCATCCTCGCGAACGTGGCGACGGGCGATGCCGTGGCCGTGCTTCCAACCTGGGCCGAGCGCGTGCGCGGCATGGTGCCCGGGGTGCCCTTCATCTCCGCGCCGGATCTGGCCACCGCGGATCTCTCGCGCGTGAAGCGCTTGTGGCTGGTGGAGCTGCCGAGCCTCCCGCGCGGCGAAGTGCCCAACCGCGAGCGCGAAGCCACCGCGCGCCTCAAGGAAGACGGCGCTGTGCAGTCGTTCGGCAACGTGCTCCTCAAGCGCTACGTGAACCCGGACTTTCACGAGCCGCTCTTCGACTTCACCCGCGACCTCGGCCGCGCCCACGTGTGGATCGACCTGCAGGGCCGGCAGATGGACTGCACGCTCGACGGCACCACGCACCGCTGCGGCCGGGCCGGCAACGTGGCGCACGAGGTCCGCGAGATCGACTTCGCGCCGTACGATTGCGTGGGCGCGAATCCCGTGGGGCACAACTATCCGCTGATCGTCGACTACCCGGAGGCGACGCTCGGCTCGAAGCTGCACGTCATGGCCGCGGTGACCGGCGAGATGGGCTGGCGCCACGGTGAAGGCCGCACGCCCGTGGACTTCACCGTCGACATCGACGGCCAGCGCATGGGCGAAATCCACATCCCCGTGGGCACCGTGCCACCGCAGCGCAGTGAGATCGATACGTCGAAGCTGGATCCGAAGATTCCGCACGACGTCCGCTTCAGCGTGGTGACCGAGAACCCGAAGGACCGCGAGTTCTGCTTCGATGCCTCCAGCGACTGAGCCCGCCCAGAAGCCGGCCGAGGCCGCCAAGCCGTCCGCGCCCGTGAGCGACGCGCGCGCGCCTTCGCGCGTGGACCTCGCCATCGGCGGCGGGCTCGGCTTCCTCACATTCTTGGGGCTGCTGCTCACCGAGAAGTCCATCGGCGTGCCGCGCGACGAGAGCTTCTACTTCTCCGCGGGCAGCTCGTACGCGGGCTGGTTCAAGCTCTTGCTCTCGCACCCCGGCGACGCGTTCAGCGACAACGCGCTCACCCGCTATTTCTCGCAGAACGCCGAGCACCCCGGGCTCATGAAGGAGCTCTTCGGGATCTCACACTGGATCTTCTTCGAGAACCTGCACTGGCTGCGCGAGATCGCCGCGTATCGCCTGCCGAGCTTCGTGCTCGCGGGCGTGTTCGCGTTCGTCCTCTACTTGTTCGGCGCGGGCGTGCGCGGGCGCGCGGTGGGCATCTTTGCGGTGCTCGCGTTCTTCCTCTCGCCGCGAAATTGGTTCCACGCGCACCTGGCGTGCTTCGACTTTCCCATCTGCGCGATGTGGGTCTTCGTGATCTACGCGTACTGGCGCGCGGAGACCTCGCGGCGCTGGACGATCCTCACTGGCGTCTTCCTCGGGCTCGCGCTCGCCACCAAGCACAACGCGTTCTTCATTCCCGTGGTGCTCGCGGCGCACTGGATCATCGCGCGCGGCATCTGGATCCTGCGCAAGGGCGGGCCCTCGGCGTTCGTGAAGGCCATTCCGCAGAGCTTCTGGGCGATGGCCGTGCTCGGGCCGGTGACGCTCTACGTCGCGTGGCCGTATTTGTGGCTGCATCCCATCGATCGCGTCGGGTTCTGGATCGCCTTCCACCTCAACCACGTGCACTACGCCTGGTACTACCTGGGCAACCTGATGCGCGAGCCGCCCTTCCCACTCGAGTATCCGTGGGCCGTGACGGCGATGACAGTGCCCATCGCGATCGTCGTCGCGATGACCACGGGCCTGCTCTCGACCGCATGGAACGCGCTGCGCGGCCTGCCCGTGGCGTGGCGCGAGAAGGCCGAAGGCGTCGACAGCGACACGTGGCTCTTGCTCATCAACGCCGTCGCGTCGATCGCCATCATCATGCCGCCCACGGTGCCGCACTTTGGCGGCGAGAAGCACTGGATGGCGTCGATGCCGTTCCTGTGCATCTTCGCGGGCGAGGTGCTCGTGCGCGGCGCCAAGCTGCTCGCGACCAAGCTGCCGCAGCCGCGCGCGTGGATGGGCTTCGCCACCGCCCTGATGCTGCTCGTGCTCGCGCCCGCTGTGTGGGGCCTGGTCGACATCGACGGCTACGGCACGAGCTACTACAACGAGCTCGTGGAAGGTCAGGCCGGCGCAGCCGAGCTCGGCATGCAGCGGCAGTTCTGGAGCAACAACATCTCGGGCGTCCTGCCCTGGCTGAACGCGCACGCGCCGCAGCACGCGCGCGTCTTCTTCCACGAGGTCACCGGCGACTCGTACCGCGCGTACGTATCGAACGGCATGCTGCGCGGCGACATCCAGATGAGCGGCCTCGAGCAGGCCGACATCGCGTGCTACCAGTACCACCAGGAGTTCCGCTTCTGGGAGTACGCCATCTGGACCAACATGCACACGCGCTGGCCCTCGTACGGGCTGTACCTCGACGAGGTGCCGAACATCGAGTGCTACGAGCGCGACCGGGCGTTCTGAACAATGAAACAGAAGTGTTCATATTCTCCGCGCGTGGTCGGCTACTTCCCGCGCGGCGAGCGCCCGCGCTTGATGGTCGTCGGCGAGGCGCCCGGCCCCCGCGGCGCCAACCGCACCGGCTTTCCCTTCTGGGGCGACGACTCCGGCCTCGACATCTACGGCCTCCTCGAGGAGTTCGGCCTGCTCGACGCGCCGCTCACGCGCTGGAAGCGCGGCGCCGATCTCTCCGGCACCCAACCGCC
This sequence comes from Deltaproteobacteria bacterium, assembly GCA_018266075.1. GTDB lineage: Bacteria > Myxococcota > Myxococcia > Myxococcales > SZAS-1 > SZAS-1. The sequence continues at coordinate 116,774 of JAFEBB010000013.1, forward strand.
TCCGGGGCGCTACACGGTGACCAACGCGTGTCCGCAGATGCCGCTCTTGCCCAACGGCGACTTCTGCGCGCCGCCGGTGGAGCGGCTCGAGGAGGAGTCGGCGCGGATCGCGGAGGAGCTCGAGGCGCTGCGGCCGCACGCGGTGCTCGCGTGTGGGAAGGCAGCGGCGTTCACGCTCGCGCGCGCCTCGGCGCGGCTGGGCGTTCCGCCGCCGGAGCCGCTCGCAGGCACGCTGCCCGCGCTCAAGCTCACCGATGCGATGAAGGATCTGCTCGCGCCGCACCACGCGTGGACCATCGCCCACGCGCGCGCCTTCGTGACCTGCCATCCCGCGCGCGGCCAGTGGCGGCCCCAGACGCCGACCGGGAAGCTGCACACGCAGATCGTCGCTGAGCTGCGCCGCGCGATCGCCTAGCGCTCAGGTGTTGTGCTGGATGACGTCGACGACCCCGTTGCTCCTGCTCGGGCCTACTTGAACCGCGTGACGCGGCCGTCCTGCGCGAGCTCCTTGAGCTGCGCGGCGCCGAGCGAGTCGATCTTCATCTTCAGCCGGCGGGCCTTGGCGTAGTGGTTCTGGCACATGCCCTTGGCCACCGACTTGCGCGGGCAGCTCGGCACCTTGCAGCCTGCACCGCCCGTGGCCGAAGGCGGACGGCCGCGGCGGCCCTTCGCAGCCGAAGACGGCGTCGAGAGGTGCCCGCGATCGATGCCCTGGGTGAAGGCCTGGGTGAAGGCCTCGCCGAGCGCCTGGCCGAGTTGGGCGCCGATGCTTTGGATGGCGGACTGGAAGGCGTCGAGCTTGCGGGGGCGGGCCATGTGCACTCCAAGTTGGAAATTGAGCGCTGCACACTACCCGCTTCGAGCAACTTTGCATCCTGAATTTGCCAGGAGCGCGAACTCAATTCTCAAGAGAATTGCGGATCGGGCATTTCACGATATCCGCCGTTTCGGGTTTCGACGGTCGGCGGCGGCGTGAAGCGCGCGCTAGATTCGGGTGCGCGAACGGAGGCGCCATGTTGCATGTCGTGCTCGTGCTGCTCGCGGCCGCGCCGGAGGGGAACGCGATGAAGCTCAGCTCCACGGCCTTCGCCCAGGGCGAGGCCATTCCCAAGGTGAGCACCTGTGTCGGCGCGGACCAGTCCCCGCCACTGGCGTTCGAGGGCGTACCCGCTGGGGCCAAGTCGCTGGCGCTCATCGTCGACGACCCGGATGCGCCGGATCCCGCGGCGCCCAAGATGACCTGGGTGCACTGGGTGCTCTACGACCTGCCGCCCGGTGCGAAGGGCCTGCCCGCGCACGCGACGTCGAAGGATCTCCCCGCGGGCACGCGCGAGGGCAAGAGCGACTTCAAGGTCACGGGCTGGCGCGGGCCGTGTCCGCCGGTCGGCCGACACCGGTACTTCTTCAAGCTCTACGCGCTCGACGCCAAGCTCGGCGACCTGGGCACGCCCGACAAGGCCAAGCTCGAGAAGGCCATGGCCGGCCACGTGATCGCGCACGCGGAGCTGATGGGCACGTTCCAGAAATAGAAACGGCCCTGTTAACCGGGTGGTTAACAGGGCCGCATCACGGCTGCGTTCAGCCTAGCCCTTCTTGATGCCCGTGAGCCGCAGGAACGCCTCGTCGTTCGGCTCGCGGCCGAGGAACTGCTTGAGCAGCTCCATCGGCTCGCGGGTGCGGCCGTTGGCGAGGATGGCGTCGCGGTAGGCCTTGCCGGTGGTGGGGCTCAGGATGCCGTCCTTCTCGAAGCGCGAGAACATGTCGTCGGCGTAGACCTCGCTCCAGAGGTAGCCGTAGTAGCCCGCGTCATAGCCGCCCATGAGGTGGCCGAAGTTGGCCGCGGTGTGCTCGTCGTTCGGGTGTGACGGATAGCCGGTGATGGCCTGGCGAACCTCATGCTCCACCTTGTCCGGGTCCACGTCGGCGCCGCGGGTGTGCAGCGCCATGTCGAAGCTCGCGAGGTACACCTGCCGCGTGTAGCGGATGCCGGCGTCGAAGGTGCGCGCCGCCGAGAGCCGCTTGGCGAGGTCATCCGGCAGCGGGTGGCCGGGGTTCTTGGGATCCTCGCTCACCAGCGCGAGCACCTCGGGGCGGTACACCCAGTTCTCGAGCATCTGGCTGGGCGCCTCCACGAAATCGGTCGACACGTTCGTCCCCGACTGCGACGCATACCGCGCCGTGGTCAGGCTCCCGTGCATGATGTGGCCAAACTCGTGGAAGAGGACGTCCACCTCCTCGAACGAGAGCCGCGCGGACTGGCCGTTCTTGGGCGGGTTGAAGTTCACCACCAGCGCCGAGATGGGGATCTGGTAGCCGGCCGCCGTGGCGCGGGCGACGCCGAAGTTGAAGCTCGCGGCGTGGCCGTACTTGCCCTCGCGCGGGAAGAGGTCCACGTAGAACTTGGCGAGCAGCTTGCCCTTGCCGTCGAGGCCGTCGTGGACCTCGTAGAGCTTCACGCCGTCGGCCCACACCGGCGCGTTGGCGACCTCGTTGAACTTCACGTTGAAGAGCGTGCTGTACACCTGGAACATGCCGGCCATGACCTTGTCGGCCGGGAAGTAGGCGCGCACCGCCTCGTTGTCGATCGAGAAGCTCTTCTTCTTGATCTGGTTCAGGTAGTAGCGCCAGTCCCAGGTCTCGAGGACGGCCTTCTTGTCGCCGGTCTCGGCCACCTTGAGCGCGAGCATCTGCTTGTTGAGCTCATCGCGCGCGGGCAGCAGCTCCGTGCGGAGGCGGTCGAGGAACGCGGTCACGGTCTTGCTGTCCTTGGCCATGCGGTCCTCGGTCACGAAGTCCGCATGCGTCGGATAGCCGAGCAGCTTGGCGGCCTGGTCGCGGAGCTTCACGGCCTCGGTGAGCAGCGGCAGGTTCTTCGCCGACTCGCGGCCCTCCATTGCGAACCACATCTTCTTGCGGAGCTGCTCGTTCTTGGCGTTCTCCATGATCGGGTAGAAGTCGGGGTACTTCGTCGAGAGCACGACCGGGCGCGTGGGCTTCTTCGCCGCGGCCTTGCCCTTCTTGCCCTTGGCGCCGGGCTCGGTCTTCACGGTCACGGTCGGGCCCGCGGCCTTGCCAGCGGCCGGCGCACCCGCAGCCGGCGCAGCGCCGGCCTTGGGCTTGTCCTTCAGGTGCGACTCGATGAACTCCTCCGGCATGCCCTCGAGGTCGGCGTCGGTGGCCTCGAAGGTCGTGGTGTCCTCATCGAGGTTCGACGAGTACTTGGTGGCCAGCTCGGCCAGCCGCGAGCGGATCTGCACCAGCTTCTCGCGGTCGGCGTCGGAGAGCTCGAGGCCGTTGCGCTTGAAGTCGCGCATCGTCAGGTCGACGAGCCGCTTGTCCTCGGCGTCGAGCGTGTCGGCCTTGCCCGCGTTCGCGAGGTACGCCTTGAGCGCGAGGTAGATGTCCTTCCGCGCGCCGACCTTCACGAAGTACTTGCCCGACTCTTCCTCGCAGCCTGCAGCGGCCGCGCGCGTCTTGGCGTCGGGGTGGATGTCCTTGAGGAAGCTCAGGCGACCGACGTCGTCCGAATAGTCGGCCATCGCCTGCTCATAGGCGTTGAACGAGTTCGCGAAGCTGCGCTGCGCGTCGGGCACGGCCACCAGCGCGGCCAGCTTGGCGTCGGCGGTGGTCTCTGCCTGCTTGCACGCGGCGGTCACCTGGTCAGGCGTGAGCTGCGTGGCGAGGCCCGGCACGTCCACGGCGGCCATCTGGTCGAAGGTGCGCGGCGCGGGCGGCTTCGCGGGGGCGGTGGCCTGCTGCTGCGGCTCGGGCTGCGCGTGCGAGCACGAGACCAGCGCGGCGAGCGCCAGGCCGGAGAGGATGCGATTGGTCGGCTTCATGCGGACGACTCCTGAGTCGAAATTCACGAACGGAAGCAGCGGTAGCCAAGCAACACCCATCCGGCCAAAAAGGTCAGTCCGCCGAATGGGGTGATGAAACCAAGTTGTTTCACTTCGGTGAGGGCCAGCACGTAGAGGCTGCCGGAGAAGAGCAAGATGCCGGCGTTGAAGGCCCAACCCGCGCCATCGACGCGCATGCCCTGCGAGGCGGCCCAGGCCACCGCGAAGAGCGCGAGCGCGTGGTACATCTCGTAACGGGCGCCGGTCTCGAAGACGGCGAGCATGTCGGGCGTGAGCTTGGCCTTCAGCCCGTGGGCCGCGAAGGCCCCAGCCGCGACGGCGATGAACCCGTGGATGGCGCCCCAGCCGGCCCAGACGCGTGCCATGGGCGCGCCTTCTAGCACGGGCCATCGCGGCGCGCCTCCTCTGCTTTTTTCTCTTCAGCCTCCCAGCCGAACGCCCGATTGGCGACGTTTTGTCGGGCGCGCACTTACAGGCTCTTGATCCCAGCAGGGCATCCTCAATAGAACCTCCGCCCTCGCCTGCCTGGTGGGCGAACGTTCGAGGTTGCGCATGCTGAAGAGCTCCTGGCGTTGGGCCGTGACGGCGACGTTGATCGCGGGCTGCGGCGGCCAGCCGTCCAAGGCATCGCTCACGGGCACGAGCAGCGGCTCGACGGGCCACACGTCGACCGCGACCGGTGGCGCCGGCGCGGGCTCGACCACGGCGCACGTCACCACGGGCACCAACGCAGGTCCGGGCAGCAGCTCGAGCTCGAACGGAGCCACCGGGACGACGTCGGCGAACACCAACGGCGAGACGTCGCAGGGCAACACCACGAGTGGCTCGTCCACGGGCCTGACGACCGGCAACGCGAGCGCGACCACGGGCACCACGACGGCCACCACCGGCGTGGGCGTGACGACGACGGCCACCGCCGGCGCAGCGGCCACGACGAATACCGGCGGCGCCACCAGCGGCAACACCTCGGGCGCGTGCTACCCCGACGGCTCGTTCGTGGGCCTGGGCAACGGCTCGCTCTGCTGCAGCGGCACCACCGACAACACCGACTATTGCTCCGAGCCCGGCCAGGGAACGCTCACGAGCACCGGCGGGACGACGGCGACGACTGAGGGCACGACGACGGGCGACTCGAGCACCACCACGGCCGGCACGACCGCGGGCACCGCCGGCGGCAGCAGCGGCTCCACCGGCGCGACCTGCCCGGTGAGCTGCTACTCGGCGCGCGGCTACCACTGCGAGAACGGCCAGTGCGTGCTCAACGGCAGCGACGGCGACGTTCAGGTCACGCTCCAGTGGGACACCTCGTTGCAGCCCAACAACAAGCGCGCGCGCGAGGACCTCGACCTCCACGTCGTCGACCCGAGTGGCTGCGAGATGTGGTACGGCAGCCACGTCTGCGGCAACGGCTCGCTCGACCTGGACCAGAACTCGGGCTGCAGCCAGACCGACAACCAGGGCGGCTACGGCAACGACACCGAGAACGTCATCTATGACGGCGGCGCGCCATCCGGGACGTACACGGTCATCGTCGACGACTGGAGCGACTCCTGCGGCGGCAGCCCGCCCAACCCCTTCAACTGGCAGCTCACCATCCGCGCGCACGGCGCGTCGACCGTGTACTCGGGCCAGTTCCACCTCGGGAACGCGGACAGCTCCGGCGCGCTCTGCGGTTGGAACGGCACGCAGTGCACCGTCACCGACACGTCCGGGCACGTGTTCTTCACCTTCACCAACTAAGCTTAAGCGAGCCGCTCGAGCAGGTACGCCATCGCCGCGGGGTAGCGCCCCTGCAGGCCGTCGTGGGTGCCGTCGAAGAGCTCGAAGCGGTGCTTGATGCCAGCTTTCTCGAGCTGGTGGTTGAGCATCGTCGCGCCTGCGTAGAGCCGGAACTGATCGCGGTGGCCGCACTCGATGCTGATCGCGCGAAGCCCGCGCGCTTCCGCGAGCCGCTTGGGCAGCGCGCGCACCGGATCGAACGTCAGCCAGCGATCCCAGATGTCCTGCCGCAGCGACGCGTCCTCGCGCGCGAAGGGCATCACCGGCTCGCCCTTCGCGTCCGGCGAGTAGCACGCGGCCATGGCGATGGTGTTGACCGTCGCGTGGTCGTCCGACGTCGACTTCTCCTTGCCGCGCAGCGCCGTCCAGAACGCCGCGACGTCGTGGTCGAACTTCCCGAGCGTCTTCCACGCCTGGGGGAAGTCCGGGAGGTACGCGTATTCGAACGCGGCGTCGGGCGCGAAGGCCGAGAAGCCGCCCCACACCTCGGCGCGCTCCAGCGCCACCATGATCGCGCCGTAGCCACCCGAGCTCTTGCCAATCAGCGCGCGCGACTCGCGCGTCGGCTTGAGTTGAAACTTTTCGGTTACAAACGGCACGAGCTCGTCGCAGAGGTAGCTGCGGTACTTGCCGACGCCGACCGAGTCCACGAACTGCGAGCCGCCGTAGCTCGACCACGCGTCCACGAAGACGAGGACGGCCTCGGGCATGTCGCCCTTGCGAACGGCGGCGTCGACGCGCTCCACGAGCGTGGGCTCGAAGGGCGAGCGGTTCCGCCAGGCGTCGACCTGGCCCGTGAAGCCCTGCAGGAGCCACAGCGACTTGTACGGCCCCTTCGCCGGCCAGCTGGGCGGCGTGTAGACGAGCAGCGGCCGGTTCGAGGGATCCTTCAGCGGATTTCCAGCGAGCAGCTTGCTCTCGAAGTTGAGCTCGTGGAGCTTGCCGGTGATGTCGCGGCCCCAGGGGTCGCGCGGGAACGTGGGGATCATGGCCGCGGAGCATAGCCGCTCGCTCGAACGCAAGGCCGCCCACCCCGTCTGAGGCCGCCTTTTCGCCGCTTTCGCTGCTATAAGAAACGCCTCTCCGGCGCGGGGCCGGGAGTGTTGTCCAGGGCACCGGCCGGATGCTCGACTTCGACAAGCTCGATCACGCACTCGAGTCCGCCGTGGGCGTCGCCCCGGACGCGCTCCTTCGCACCGCCGCGTCGCGCTGGGCCGATCGATTCCTGCTGGCGCGTGAGCGCTTGAGTGAGCTGTCGGAGGTGAAGAAGCCTTCGCAGGCCGACACGCTCGAGCGCGATCGCCTCGCGAGCTTCTTCGGCTGCGCGTATGGCGAGCACGGCTTCCTCGCGCGCGCCGGCACGCTTCACACGCTGCACCAGCGGCTCTCGCACGTCGCCGATGCCCTGCCCCAGCTCGCGCACGAGCCGAACGGACTCCAGGCGCTGCGCCGCGAGGTGAGCATCCTGCGCGCGCTCGCCGAGCACCGACTCTCGCAGCCGCCGCACCCCGACGATCAGCCGCTGCACGCCCGGCTCGCCGAGCTCGACGCGTCGCTGCAAGAGCTGGCTGCGTTCGCGCTCGCGGAGCAGCAGGCGCGGCGGAGCATCTCCGTGTCGCAGAGCGCGCTGCGGCTCTACGGGCTCGCGGATTTGACCAACGTCGCCGCCGACATTCGAGAAGGCTTGCCGATCGCGGGCGTGCTCTCGTTCGTGCTCGGGCGCCTCGCGGATCGACGCTTCACGCAAGAGGCGCGCTCGCTGCTACACGAGCTCTGCGAATCGCACGCGGGCAAGCTGCGCGACGCGCTCTGGAATGCGGCGCTCGAGTCGTACGCGCGTCGGAGCACGCCGCCGACGCTTCGCGAACTGCGCGAGCTGGACACCGCGCTCGAGGTCTTGAAGTCCGAGCTCACCTCGCACGATCGCGCCGCGACCGATCGCGCCGACGCCGTGACCGCGCTGCACACGCTGCTCGCCATCGCGACGGCGACCGGTGTCATTCGCGTGGCCGCTGGAATGCTGGATGGCGCCGTGCTGCTCATCGCCGAAGGTCTCGCGGCCGAGGGCAAGGTCGACGGCAAGGCGCCGCTCGCCCGCCCGGGAGCCCCGCGATGATCGCGCTCTATCTGCTCTGCGCCGTGACGGGCGTGTCATTCATGGGGTTGTCGGCGCTGCTCGGTCACTTCGGCGGACATGGCGGCGGACACGATGCCGGCGGCCACGGCGGCGGCCACGGTCACGTCGGCCACGGCTCGGGTCACGGGCAAGGCCACGCGCAGGGCCACGGCCAGACCGAACACCTCGCGCTGCCTTACTTCTCGCCGACGGCCTGGGCCGCGTACATCACCGGCTTCGGCTCGGCGGGCCTGGTGCTCACCGAGGGGCTGCACCTCACCAATCCTCTGATTCACGTGCCCGTCTCGCTCGCGTTCGCGGGCGGGTTCGGCGTGGCCTTGCTGTTCGGCATGGCCGCGATCGCCGACAAGGCCGAGTCCAACGCGCTCTCCTCGCTGCAGGATGTGATCGGCACCGATGTCGAAGTGACCATCGCCATCCCCGCGGACGGCACAGGCGAGGTGGCCTTCGTCGCGGGCGGCACGCGTCAGACGGCGATGGCGCGCGCCGAGGCAGGTCAGACTTTTGCGCAGGGCTCGCGCGCGCGTGTCACGCGCTCGGCCGACGGCGCGCTCTTCGTCACCCTCAGCACGGCCGCGCTCTCGACGGGCACGGCCAGCGTGGGCGAGCCGGTGGAAGCCCGGCCCGCCCCGCGCGACAAGGTTCGTTGAAGCTTCACCAAACGGTTTCACTCACGGAGAAGGAAGCAAAATGGATCCCACCCTGATCACCATCGGCGGCTTCGCGCTCGGTGGCTTCTTCCTGTTCTCGATGGTCACGTTCCTCTCGCGCTACCGGAAGGTGGGCCCCAACGAGGCGCTCATCGTCTCCGGTCGCGGCTCGCGCGGCCGCGGCTTCCGCATCGTTCGCGGCGGCGGCACCTTCGTGGTCCCCATGCTCGAGAAGGCCGACGTGCTCAGCCTCGAGGTGATGACCATCGACGTGCACACGCCCGACGTCTACACCATGCAGGGCGTAACGGTGGAAGTCGACGGCGTGGCCCAGCTCAAGGTCGACTCCAACGACGAGGCCACCGTCGCCACCGCCGCCGAGCAGTTCCTCGGCCGCGGCCGCAACGACATCATGAACGTGGCCAAGCAGACCGTGGAAGGCCACCTCCGCGCCATCCTCGGCACCATGGAAGTGGAGGAGATCTACAAGGACCGCGAGAAGTTCGCGCAGAACGTGCAGCACGTGGCCGCGACCGATCTCAAGAACATGGGTCTGAAGATCGTCTCGTTCACCCTCCGCGACATCAAGGACGCCAACGGCTACCTCGACTCGCTCGGCAAGCCCCGCCTCGCCGAGGTGAAGCGCGACGCGAGCGTGCGTGAGACCCGCATGCTCGCCGAGGCGCAGATCGCCCAGTCGGAAGCGAACCGCAACGCGGCCATCGCCCAGTCGCAGGCCAAGCGCGATGCCGACATCGAGACCGCCAACAACGCCAAGAGCGGCGAGGTGGCGCGCCTCAAGGCCGCCGAGGAGACCGCGGCCGCCGCGCGCGACCTCGAGATGAAGAAGGCCGAGTACCAGGCCAACGTGAACCAGAAGAAGGCCGACGCCGACCTCGCCTACGACCTCCAGCGCTTCAAGACGCAGCAGCTGGTGAAGCGGGAAGAAGTGTCGGTGAGCGTGGTCGAGAAGGAGCAGCAGATCGCGGTGCAGGAGAAGGAAATCGCCCGCCGCGCGAAGGAGCTCGAGGCCACCGTCAACAAGCCGGCCGAGGCCAAGCGCTACGCCCAGCAGCAGGACGCCGAGGCACAGAAGTACGCGGCAGTGGCCGAAGCGCAGGGCCGCGCCGAAGCGCAGAAGGCCGAGGGTCTCGCGGCCGCAGACGTCATCTCCGCCAAGGCCAAGGCCGAGGCCGAGGCGATTCGCCTCAAGGGTCTCGCCGAAGCCGAGTCCATCAAGGCCAAGGGTCTCGCGGAAGCCGAGGCCATGAAGAAGAAGGCCGAGTCGTACAGCCAGTACAACGCGGCCGCCGTGACCGAGATGTTCGTGGGCGTGCTGCCCCAGATCGCCTCGGCGCTCGCGACGCCGCTGTCGAAGGTGGACAAGATCACCGTGGTCTCGACGGGCAGCTCGGAGGGTGGAAGCGGCACCGGCGCGAGCAAGATCACGCAGGACATCGCGCAGATCATGGCCCAGCTGCCGCCGGTGGTGGAGAGCATCAGCGGCGTGTCGCTCGCTGATCTCGTGAAGCGCGTGCCCGGCCTCGGTGGCGGTGCGCCCGCGTCCAGCTCGACGGTCCCCGCTGAGGTCGTCCCGCCCAAGAAGTAGCGCGCGAGGCCTCACGTGGCGCATCTCGACGACATCGTCGCGTTCAACCAGAAGGTGCTGAGCGCCGGCGTGAAGCCCACGGGCCTCACCGTCGACGCTCGGCGCGAGCTCTGCATCGTCACCTGCGTCGACCCGCGGCTCACGCGGTTCTTCTCGGGCATGCTCGGCATCGACCGAGGCGATGCGGTGCTCATCCGCTTGCCGGGCGCGTCGGTCACCAACGGCCACTCGGATGCGCTGAGGGCCGTGGCCGCGGCCGTGTACATCAACCACGCCAAGGAGTTCCTCGTCCTCGGGCACACCGACTGCGGAACCACACGCGTCGACGCGGGCGCGGTGAGCTCGGAGATGCAGGCCCGCGGCGTCTCGCCTCAAGCGATGCCCGGCGGCGTGCGCGCGTTCCTCGGCGCGATTGGCGACATGCGGCTCTCGCTCAAGGCCAGCGCCGCGGCCATTCGCAGCGCGCCGTATTTGCCGCGCGACATCCTCGTGCACGCGGCGATCCTCGACATTGAGACCGGCGCGCTGGAGGTCATCGAGCGCGGCGAGAACTTCCGGGACGAGGCGCCTCAAGCCGAAGGCAACGACTCGCTCCAGTACCGCTCGGGGCGCATTGGCTCGCTGGGCGGCGCGTTGCTCGGCGATGGCTTGAGCGCGCTTTCTGCGGGCAGCGGCGCGTCCATCTTCGACGGCGAGGCCTTGCTGGCGCCCACCATCGATGCCTTCGCGGGCTTGTCGAGCCAGCTCCCGCCGGGCTGGTCCGACGGCGGCGCCGCGCTCGCGAGCCAGTCGTCGGACGCGGCGCTGCAAGCGCTCCAGGCCGTGCCCACGCTCTCCATCGCAGCGCCCATTGCCTCGAGCGTGCAGCTCACCTCGAGCGTGCAGATGGCCACGCCGACGGAGCTGCAGCTGCCGGAGATGGCCGCGCCAAAGCAGATGACGTTCGACGCGCCGCCGCCGGCCAAGCAGCAGGTGCCGCCGCCCATCAAGAAGCACAAGCCGCAGCACGGCAACCGGCAGCAGCCGTCGCAGCAGCCCGCGCGCCAGCAAGCGCAGCAGAATCCGTCGCAGGGCGGCAACGCCAACCTCAACAAGGTGCGCGACTTCTATCGGCTCGAGTTCTCGCTCGATCAGCGCCGCACCATCGCGCGGCAGCTGCAGCAGGCGGCCGCGCGCGGGGCGCCGTCGAGTGAGCTGGTGAAGATCACCGTCAAGCCCATCCTCGACCTGGGCCAGAAGCGCTACAAGGTCATCGACGAGGTCATCGCCATCAAGGAGATGGCCTCCAACCTGCCGCCCGACTACGCCCTCGCGTTCTTGAGCCAGCTCTTCGACTGATGCCGCCGCTGCTCATCCACCTGCACGCCGAGGGCTACGAGCGCGCGTACCAGGCGCTCTCGCTCGCGGTGACCGCGCGGGCGATGTCCCAAGCGGTCACGCTGGTGCTGGCGTTCGGTGCATTGCGCGCGCTCGCCGAGGATCGCTTGGGCGAGCCGCTGCCCGGGCCGGACCTGTGGAGCGCCAAGCGCGCGGAGAACGTGGGCGCGCCGACCGTGGCGTCCCTGCTGGCGAACGCGCGCGAGCTCGGCGTGCAGCTCTGGGCGTGCGAGACGGTCGCCAAGACGAGCGGCGTCGAGCCCGAGCAACTGGAAGGCAAGCTGGAGCTGGTGGGGCTGCCGCAGATCGTGCGCAGGCAGCAGGGCGCGCAGCTCCTGTATCTCTGAGAGGGGTTGGTCATGCGGACGGCACTCATCACCGGCGCGGCGTCGGGGCTCGGCCAGGCGCTCGCGGAGCAGCTCTCGCGCGACGGTTGGAAGCTCATCCTCTGGGACCGCAACGACGCGGGCCTGCGCGAGACGGCGTCGCGCTGCGGCGTCGCCGAGGTGACGCAGCAGGTGGTGGACCTGTCGAACGAAGCGAGCGTGAACCAGAACTTCGCCTCGCTCGACGCGGCCCAGCGCGTGCCCGATCTGATTTTTCACGCGGCGGGCGTGTTGGACGTGGGAGACCTCGACGCGCTCTCGGCGGCCGCGTGCCGGCGCGACATCGAAGTGAACTACCTGGGCACCGTGCACCTGCTGCTCGCGGCCAAGGCGCGCTTGAAGGAGGGCTCTCGCATCATCTGCGTGTCGAGCATCGCGGGCTTGAAGGGTCTGCCGGAGTTCGCCGGCTACTGCGCATCGAAGTTCGCGGTGTACGGCTTCTGCGAGGCGGTGCACGGCGACTTCAAGCGTCGGGGCATCGCGCTCTCGGTGCTCTGCCCACCTGCGGTCGACACGCCGATGGTGAAGAACCTCAGCTCGCGGCCGGTGCTCTACGACATCTTCCCGTTCGCGGAGAAAGACACCGTCATCCGCGGCATCGTGAAAGCGATCGATCAGCGCGACAAGTTCCTCATCCTCGTCGACGCGCAGAGCGCGTTCCTCTACCGCGTGAACGGCATCCTCCCGCGCGCCACGAGCGCGATTCTCGAGGGCCTGGTGCAGCGCAGAAAGAAGAAGGTGCCCGCATGACCCAGGGAATCACGCCGCCGGCCGCAGGCCTCACGCGTCACGACGACTGGGACGACGTCGCCAAGGCGCCCGGCCATGCCAAGCGGCTCGAGCGCATTCGTGCGCTGGCGCCCGCGTTCAAGCAGGACTTCTTGAAGGCAGGACCGGCAGTCGCAGTGCGCACCCTGCCCGTCGCGCGCGCGCCGTATCTGGTGACCTACGGCTTCAACCGCGCCTGCTCGCTGCCGTATCCGTACCTGCTCTTCCAGAACCGCGCGGTGGTGATCCAGTTTCGCCAGCGCGGGCAGCTGAAGACGCTGCTCTTCAATCCCACCATTCCCGAGCGCTCCGCGACGGCGCCGTTCTTCGCGGCGGTGCAGAAGAAGCTGCGCGCGCCCAAGGCCGTGGAGCGCGCGATCGTCAAAGAAGGTCCGCCGCTGCCGCTGCAGCTCGAGGCGCTGGGTCTGCGCGCGGATCAGATCGACTACCTCGCGTTCGATCACCAGCACGTGCAGGACCTGCGGCCGTACCTGGGCACGTCGAGCGCGCCGTCGCTGTATCCGAACGCGAAGGTGCTCGTGCAGCGGCCCGATTGGGAGGCGTCGGTGCAACCGCACCCGCTGCAGCGCACGTGGTGGGTCGAGAACTCGGCCGAAGGGGCGCGCACGGAGAACCTCGTCGTCCTCGACGGCGACTACTCGCTCGGCGACGGCGTGGCGATCATGGCCACGCCCGGCCACACGTGGGGAAACCAGTCGCTCTTGTTCCGCGCGCCCGAGAGCGGGTGCTACACCGTGAGCGAGAACGGCATCTGCGCCGACGCCTACGCGCCGCTGCGCTCGAAGATTCCGGGCCTCGCGGCGCACGCGCGCGCGAGCGGCGAAGAGGTCGTCCTCAACGGCAACACGCTCGAGGGCGCGCTCGATCAATATAACTCAATGGTTAAGGAAAAATTGCTCGCCGATCCCATGAAGGCCGACGGAGAGTTCGTGCAGCACTTCTCCAGCTCGGAGCTGGTGCACACCGCGCTCGCGCCGGGGCTCAAGCCCACGCAGAGCATCGGCGCGGTCAACGAGGGCGAGCTGCTGCTGGCGAAGGCCGAATCGCGGGCGGCTTCGTAAATTTCCGCTCGAATTGGCCGACGTCGAGCATTGCGGCGCGGGCTGCTATCGTCTCTCGCACATGCGCGTGCTGCCCTGCCTCGCCTTTCCGCTGCTCCTGGCCTGTGCCACCTCGGGTGGTCCGCCGCCCCAGTCGGTGACGCCCAACGCGAATGGGTCCAACTCGCGGGCGCAGGTGGAGGCGGTGCTGAACCAGCCGTCGACCACGCCCGACGCGTGGAAGGCCATCCCCGACGCCACCTATGCCCTGCGGCAGATCGCGGGCGATCCGACCATGCCGCCGCAGCAGCGCGCGAAGGCCACGGAGGCGCTGGGCACCGTCGATGGCCCCGAGGTCGCGACGGCGCTGCAGACCCTTGCCAGCGACGCGAATGAGCTTCCCGCAGTGCGCTCGGCGGCGATCGTGGCGATGGCGGTGCGCGGCGGGCCGGCGTCGGCGCAGGGGCTCTCGGGCTACCTGGCCGACGCGAACGCCGAGGTGCGCCTGAGCGCCGCCCACGCGCTGGGCATCGCCGGTGGCGAGCCAGCAAAGAACGCGCTCCAGGCGCGGCTGGATGCCGAGACGGACCCCAAAGTCCGCGACGAGATCCAGAAGTCGCTCGCGAAGATGACGAACTAGTTCGGTCGGCAGCCCGCAAATGCGAAGGGCCCCGCGCTTGCGCACGAGGCCCTCTCGCGAACATCACATTCTGGTTACATGTGCTTGATGATCGCGTCGCCGAACTGGCTGCACTTCAGCTCGGTGGGGTTCAGGCCCTCGGCCTTCATCAAGCGGGCGAAGTCGTAGGTCACGGTCTTGGCGGCGATGGCGCCGTCCATGCCCTTGATGATGAGGTCCGCGGCCTCGTTCCAGCCGAGGTGGCGGAACATCATCTCGCCCGAGAGGATCACCGAGCCCGGGTTCACCTTGTCCTGGTTGGCGTACTTGGGCGCGGTGCCGTGCGTGGCCTCGAAGACCGCGTGGCCGGTGACGTAGTTGATGTTGCCGCCCGGCGCGATGCCGATGCCGCCCACCTGCGCCGCGAGCGCGTCGGAGAGGTAGTCGCCGTTGAGGTTCAGCGTGGCAATGACGTCGAACTCGTCCGGGCGGGTGAGCACCTGCTGCAGGGTGATGTCCGCGATGGCGTCCTTGATGATCAGGCCCGCGCCCGGCTTGCCCTCGGGGATCTTGCACCAGGGGCCGCCGTCGAGATCCACGGCGCCGAACATGTCCTTCGCGACCTTGTAGCCCCAGTCGCGGAAGGCGCCCTCGGTGTACTTCATGATGTTGCCCTTGTGGACGATGGTCACGCTCTTGCGCTTCTGGGCGATGGCGTACTCGATGGCGCTCTTCACCAGGCGCTCCGTGCCCAGGTAGCTCACCGCCTTGAGCCCCACGCCCACTTCCACGCGCACGTCGCGGCTGGGCGCGCCCACGCCCTCGAGCTGCTTCTGCCAGGTCTTGCTCGCGTCGGCCGTGCCGAAGCGCACCTTGGCAAAGTCCTTGGGGAACTCCTTGGCCCAGAAGTCGAGCACCTTCTGCGCCTCGGGCGTGCCCGCGGCGTACTCGATGCCCGCGTAGATGTCCTCGGTGTTCTCGCGGAAGATGACCATGTCCACCGCCTCGGGCTTCTTCACCGGGCTGGGGACGCCCTTGAAGTAGCGCACCGGGCGCAGGCACACGTACAGGTCGAGCATCTGGCGCAGGGCCACGTTCAGCGAGCGGATGCCGCCACCCACGGGCGTGGTCAGCGGGCCCTTGATGCCCACCAGGTACTCGCGGAACGCCGCCACGGTCTCGTCGGGGAGCCAGTTGTTGAACTGGTTGAACGCCTTCTCGCCGGCGAAGACCTCCAGCCAGGCGATCTTCTTCTTGCCGCGGTAGGCCTTCTCCACCGCCGCGTCCATCACGCGCACGCTGGCCTTCCAGATGTCGGCGCCAGTGCCGTCGCCCTCGATGAAGGGGAGGATCGGGCGGTCGGGCACGTTCAGCTTGCCGTTGCTGATCGTGATCTTCTGACCGTCCTTGGGGATCTCGAGCTTCACCGGGGTTGCCATCACCGCTCCTTGCGCGACGCAGTTGAATAAGGGGCGCGGAATGTAACGGACGCACGTCACCCGCTCAAGGCGCGTGCGTCGACGCACCGAGTCGCAAAATCAACTCGCGAATTTCGCGGAGCAGCTACTTGCAGTCGCTCCAGCACTTCTTCCAGGCGCTGCCGACCTTGCAGTCGATCTCGGTGCAACCGTCCGCGTCGTTCTCGCCGGGGATCGAAACCAGCGCCACCCGGCCGCCCTTGCCGTCGGCCAGGTAGATCTGCACGGCCTCGGCGAAGATGCCCTCGGGCAGGTCCTTCTCGGGCTCGGCCACGTGCAGGCCCTTGATGCTGCCGTCGACGAGGAGCGCGTGGGTGAACGCCGCGTTCTTCACCTTGGCGGGCACGCCGCCCGCGAACTTGATGTCGCCCGACGAGGTGACATGCAGCTTGCCCACGCTGCCGTCGACGTCGAAGGCCTGCACCGCGCCGCCCTCCTTCGGCTCCAGGCCCTGCACGTTCTGGACGCTGCCTTCCTTGTCGATGTCGGCCACGCCCACGAACGGGCAGCCGCCGCCCTTCTTGCCGCCGCCGCCCTTGCCCGCCTTGCCGGCGGCGAGGGACAGCGACGCCACCAGGGCGGCCACGAGAACGGTACGCATCTACTTCCCCCTCGAAACGATCACTTGGGCTTGGGCGACGGCGCGGGCGTGGGAGCCGGCGTCGGTGCGGGCGCGGGTGCCGGCGCAGGCGGCGCCTTGGTGTCGGGCGGCTTGTTCGGCGGTCCCGGAGGCGTGCCCTGGATGACCTGTTCCTTCGGCGGCGCCTCGCTGGGCTTGGGCTTCTCGCCGGGCCGGCCAATCCGCGCGTCCTCGTCGTTGGCCGGGTCGAGCACCGTGAACTCCACGCGGCGGTTCTTGGCGCGGCCGAGCGCGGTGTCATTGGTGGCGATGGGCTTGTTGAAGCCGTAGCCCTCGCTCTCGAGCCGCCCCGCGTCGATTCCGTCCTTAACCAAGCGGTTAAGAACCGCCTTGGCGCGGCGCTTCGACAGATCCAGGTTCAGCTGCTCGGAGCCGCGGTTGTCGGTGTGGCCCTCCACGCGGACCTTCTTGATGGCCGGGTTGGCCTTGAGGAAGTCGGCCACCGCGTCGACGACCTTGAACGAGTCCTTCTTGATCTCGGCCTTGGCGGTCTCGAAGTTGATGCCCGCGTTGAGGTTGAGCTTCTGCTGGGTCCACTTCACTACCGGCTCTTCGACAGGGCAGCCGCCGTTCTCCACGGGGCCGGGATCGTTGGGGCACTTGTCGTCGATGTCGGGGATGCCGTCGCCGTCGGTGTCCGGGCAGCCGTCGGTGTCGGCGGGGCCGGGTTCGGTCGGGCAGCGGTCCGAGCCGTCGGGGATGCCGTCGTGGTCGGAGTCGGCCTCTTCGCGCGTGATGGGCACGGAGTAGTCGGAGTTGGGCGGCTCCCAGCCCACGCCCAGGAACGCGCGGAAGAGCTCGCGGCCCCAGCCGCCGCCGGAGAGGCCCGTGCCCATGCCCGCGAAGACCACGAAGCCGTGCTTCACCCGCGCGCGCACGCCGCCCGAGAGCTCCATGGCCGTCTCGTATTGCTGGCTGTCGGCGAAGGTGAAGGGCTTATCGACCTGGGTATTGCCGGTGTACTCGGCGATGACTTCCCACGAGTTGAAGATGGGCACGTAGGGCAGCGCCATGTCCGCGCCGGCGCCAAACGTGAACTGATCGCCGACCACCAGGTTGAAGTAGTCCTCCTGGCCGCGCACCTGGTAGCCGAGCTCGCCCACCAGCCGCAGGCGCCAGACGGTGCCTTCGCCCTCGAGCCGCGGCGCGAAGATGGGACCGGCGTGTCCGTGGAAAGGACCCTGTTGATCGCCCAGGAATGCGTCGGTGCGCGCGGTGCGCAGGCGAATCTCGCCGATCACCGCCAGCGAGAAGGGCCGGTGGAACGGCAGTGAGACCTTCGGCACGAGCCGGATGTCGCCGAAGCCGCCCGCGGGCAGCTTGGGGAAGTACTGCGCCGCGAAGGTGGGCGGGAGCTTGCTGCGCACCACGTCGAAGCCGTCGGACTGGCCCACCGTGAAGGGCACATCCAGACCAATCGACGCGAAGTGCTTGTACGCATACGAGGTCAGCAGGTGCAGGTCGAGCCGATCCGGGATGACGTCGCCCAGGATCTTGCCGTTCTGGGTGAAGGCGAAGAGCCCGTGCGCGTAATCGAGCCGCAGCGCGCCCCACTCCAGCCCGTCGCCCACCGCGGCGCCCTCGAGCGTGAACAGGCCGAGCGGCGAGGTGGCCGGCTTCTGGACGAACGGGTCGAAGTGCTCCGTGGGGAACGTGGGCGTCGCGGCGCGCGCGGCACCCGCCCAGAGCAACGAACCGACGCATGCCACCGCCCAGAAACGCAACACGTGCCTCCGCAAGATTGCGATATGTCGGGAGCGCATCCTACGCGGCGGTCGCACTGCCGCCGAAGCAAAAATATCGAGGTCCGGCCGGGCCTCGATCCGCCGCGTGCATCGATCAGCTGGCGCGCTTTCCCAGGTACTTGCGGAGGGCGGGCTTGATCTCCGCGGGCTGGCCCAGGAAGCGGGCGCCGCAGCCGAACATGCCGGCCTTGTCGCCGCCCCAGACCACGCGGGCCTTGAAGGTCTTGCCTCCCCAGCCAAACCAGCCCGGCTCGAGGGTCAACGTGAGCTCCTTGCCCGGCCGAAGCTCCTCGAGCCCGCGGCCGACCACGAAGGCGCCGGAGTTGGAGATGTCGCGCACGCGCGCGCGCACCCGGCGCGAGCCGACCTCCACGTTGCAGGGGATGCTGGCCTGGACGCGCGCATCCTGGGAGGTGCCGAGCTCCAGCGGCCTGCCGGCGCAGTAGGCGAGCATCTGCGCGGGGGCGGCCTTCTCGCTGCCGTTGAAGTTGATGCCCAGGCCCGGCTCGAGGCGCATCCCGCGAGACTCCGCGCGGCGCCAGGTCACGCGGCCCTCGAGGCGGAACTTCTGCTGCGAATCGCCGAAGCCGACGTCGAGGATCACGCTGCGGCCCAGATCGACGAGCTCGCTGGTGGGAACGAAGAGCGAGAGCGTGGCGCCGTCGAGGCGGTACGAGGCGAGCACCGAGCGACGCGACGGATAGGTGATGCGCAGCTGCACAGGCGACTTGGGCGACATGGATGAACCTCGAAAATTCGTGTTGAGCCTTTCCGCGATCGTATCGAGAGGTGTCCAGCGCACCAACGCCACGGGCCCGCAAATCAACCCGCGCAGTTCAAAGTTTCACCGAGGCAGGACCGCGAGCGCGTACGCAATCGGTGCAGCACCGTGAACATCTGCCACCCCCGAGCTGGCAGGCAACCAGACGCCCGTCGACGGACCGCCGTCGAGGTTGAGCGCCGCGCTGCAGCCCAGGCCGCCGAGCGAGGGATCGGCCGCCAACCACCGCGCGGCTTCGAGCAGCGTCGGGCCATCTCCCGTCGGCGCGGCGATCACCACCAGGTGCAGCCGGCCTTCCGCGTCGCACGCGAGGGTGCGGGCGGCGCGCTTCTTGTCGTCGGAGCGGATGCCCACGGTGCCGTCGGGCTCGATGAGCCGCGGCGAGTTCTGCACCGCGAGCTCCGGCGTGAACGGCAGCGCGGCCATGGGCCCCACGAAGAGGCGGCCCTTCTCCATCGCGAGCACGCCGCCCTGCGCGCGGCTCTGCTTGCCCGAGATTTCTTTGTTCTCGCTCACCAGCCAGCCGGTGGGTCGGAAGTGCTCGTCGAAGTAGCCGCCGTTCACCGCGGCGACGGCGCCCGGTGGGATGAGGTCGGCGAGCCTCGCGCCACCCGGCGTCTGCTGCACGCGCACGGTGGCGAGGCTGGGATCCATGGACAGGTCCACGATTCGCCATGCGGGTGCGCTGGCGAGCTTGCCCTCGCGCACGCTCACGCCGGCCGAGAGGGCGTGCGCGGGCGACCAATCGACGTCGAAGTCGGGGCCGGGGCCGCGGCGGCTGGCGCGCCAGGCGAGAAAGCCGCCCAAGGCGCAGAGCACGATGGCGACGGCGATCAAGGCGCGCTTCACGGCCGCGATGCTATGCCAAAGCTCCGACGTGCGTGGGATGATGCGCGCCATGAGCGAGCAGGAAAGCTGGGCCCGCGACGCGCTCGCGCGCAACGACCGCTACCTCCTGGAGTTCATCGAGGCGCTGAACCTGTGCCCGTTTGCGAAGGGCTGTCGCGAGGGGGGCAAGCTGCACCGCGAGGTGCTGCCCATGGACGCGCTGGAGGTGCCCACGGTGCTCGCGCGCGTGCAGGCGCTGGAGGCGCGGCCCGAGGGCGAGGTCGACATCGGGCTGTTCTTGTTCCCCAAGCTGGTCGTGGAGTGGCGGCCGTGGGAGCGGTTCGTGAGCGAGGTGCGGCGCGCGTGCGAGCAGAAGCGCGGCGGGCCGCTGGCGTACTTCATGGTCGCGTTTCATCCAGACATGCCGCTCGATCTCGCCAACGCCGATCGCGCGGTGAGCTTTCTGCGGCGCAGCCCGGATCCCACGATTCAGCTCGTCTCCAGCGCCGCGACCGATCGCGCGCGCGATGCCGCCCGTGACGGCAGGGAGCTCTCGCGCGTCATCGCCGAGGCTGGCCTGCGCGCGGTGAAAGAGGCTGGTCCGGAGCGGCTCGCGGCGTTGCTGGCCGAGATCCACCGGGAGCGTCGCACGTCATGAACCACCTGTACCTGCACGGCTTCGCCAGCGGGCCCAGCTCGCGAAAGGCGGTGGCTGTGCGCGAGATCCTGCAGAAGCACGGCATCGATCTCGACGTGCCTGATCTGAATCTGCCGAGCTTCGAGCACCTCACCATCACGGCGATGGTCGAGGAGGCCGAGCGTCGCTTGAAGCCGGACAGCGTCGTCTGGGGCTCGAGCCTCGGCGGCTACCTGGCCACGCTGCTCGCGAATCGCCACCCGGACAAGGTGAAGAAGCTCATCGTCTTCGCGCCGGCGGGGGAGTTCCCGCGCGCGTTCCCCGAGCGCGGCGACTCGGGCAAGGCCGCGTGGGCCCGCGGCGGCACCGTGCCCGTGTTCCACCACGCGCGCCGCCAGACGCTCCCGCTCGCGGGCGATCTCGCGGCGGATTGCGAGCGCTGGCCGATTCGACTGCGCGTGCCCTGTCCGGCGCTGGTGGTGGCCGCGCGGCACGACGACGTCATCCCGCTGCCGACCATCGAGAGCTGGGCCGCGGAGCAGCCCCAGGCCACGCTCCACGTCGTGGATGACGCCCACGACATGAACCAGGTCATCCCCCAGCTCTTGCAGCTGGCGTCGGACTTCCTGGGCCTGTCGCGCTGACGCGAATCAGTTGCAGGTGCAGAGCAGCGTGGTCGCGTCGCAGGTCGAGCCGGGCACCGCGAGGTTGCAGGTGTCGGCGGTGGTGCTGCAGGTGTAGTTGCACTGGTGGTTCGAGTCGCAGATGCCGGTGATGCAGTCCGTGCCCGCGCTGCAGGTATCGCAGACGTTGCCCTGACCGCCGCCGGTCGTCGTTCCGCTCGTGTTGCCGCCCGTGGTGGTGCTGGTCGCGGTGTTGCCGTTGCCGCCGATCCCGCCGATGCCGCCGTTCGACCCTCCGATGCCACCGATGCTGCCGAACCCGTTCGACCCGCCGATGCCGCCGATGCTGCCGAACCCGTTCGAGCCGCCGAACCCACCGATGCTGCCAAAGCCGTTCGAGCCGCCGAACC